>DASXDC010000361.1:0-3830 GCA_036490855.1 Chthoniobacterales bacterium | reverse complement strand
TCCAGGATTTCTGTCGCACGCTGTAGCGGCTGCGCTCCGTCATCCCAAATTACCACTCACGGCGTTGGGAACGAACATCTCGTCGCCTGCGCCAGGCGAGGACGCCAGCGGCGCCGAAGGCGAGCGCGCCTAACGACTCCTCTTGCACTGGGCCCGCATCTCTCTCGGCTTTTTGCCCGGCCCGGATAGGCTCGCCCGGATCGGCGTAAGCGTAGTCAAGTAATCGGAAGTTTGCGCTGACCAGATCCCGCACGCTCACTCGCGCCCAGCCGTACTGGACGCCGCTGCCGACATCAAAGCGAAAACCGATATAGCCGTCGAGATCGTAGCGGAAGCCGCCGCGAAACGGGCGGCCGCCGCAGCTGGACGTGGTGCCGCCGGCCACCAGCGCTCCCGGCTTCACCGAAAACGGGAGCTGCGCGACGGTTGCACCGGTGTCCAGGTTAGAAGCGGAGACATCCCCCTGAAAATGTCTGCAGTATGGGAGATAACCGGCGATAGATCCCCCTCGGATTAACACCTCCGCAGCGCCGGGAAAGGAGCAGTACATCCCGAAACAGCTGTGAATATGTTCGAAAAAGAGCGAAGCGCCGGGAACGAGCGGGAAAGTTTTCTCGTCAGACCCGTTGAAGTGTTCGTTGATGCGTCCGCTGTAATGAATCGCGCCTTCCGCGGATGGAGTGCTCACCAGACTCGAGGCTACGCCGGCTACGGCGTACGCGAACCAGCGCGAGCTATCGATCTTCGCTTGAGATTTTGATTTCATGATCGCTCGTTCCATCGATCTTTTGAACGGCTCGCTCCAAATCGTCAAGAAACGTTTGCCTTACCCTTGGCCGGGCAACAAAGTTCGTTAGGCAACTCCATCCCGCAACTGCCTGCTTCGCGGGCTGTCCTAAATGACAAATCATTTCGCTCTCATTCTTCACGCCCATCTCCCCTTCGTTAGGCACCCGGAACACGAAGATTTTCTCGAGGAAGACTGGCTCTTCGAGGCGCTGACGGAAACGTATCTCCCCCTTCTCCGCATCCTGCAGCGATTGGCCGGGGAAGGCGTCGCCCATCGGCTCGCGATGACCCTCACCCCACCGCTCTGCGCCATGCTCCGCGACCGGCTGCTGCAGGAACGTTACCTCCGGCATTTGAAACGCCTGATCGGCCTCGCCGAGCAGGAGACGGAACGCAATCGCCATCACCCGCAGCTTCACGAGCTCTCGCGTTTCTATCTCACCCTTTTCAGCGAGACGCGCGCCTTCTACGCTGACACTTTGCAGGGCGATGTCGTTAGGGCATTTCGCGAATTACAGGATGCCGGCTCGCTCGAGGTCGTCGCCAGTTGCGCGACCCACGCTTTTCTTCCCCTCCTCCAGGATTTTCCCGAGGCGCAACGGGCCCAGATCCGTCTCGGCTGCGACAGCTACCGCGAGATGTTCGGGCGTGAGCCTAACGGATTTTGGCTCCCGGAATGTGGTTATAACGACGGGCTCGATGCCCTTCTCCAGGAAGCGAACATCCGCTGGTTCGTCCTCGATACTCATGGCCTCGTCTTTGGCAAACCGCGACCGCAACACGCCATCTTCACTCCCTCTTACACTCCGGCAGGTCCGGCGATTTTCGCGCGCGATCGCGCATCCAATCGCGAGGTCTGGAGCGCCGAGGCCGGTTATCCGGGCGACCCGAGCTATCGCGATTTTTATCGCGACATTGGTTTTGACCGGACGGAGGAGGAGCTGGCGCCGTTTCTTCGTCCGCACAAGATTCGGAAATTTAGCGGAATCAAATATCACCGCGTCAGCGGCCGGACAGGCGAGAAAGCTCTCTACGAGCGGAGCGCTGCGCTCGCGGTCGCCGAAGCGCACGCCGAGGATTTTTTCCAGAAGTGCCTCAGACGGCTGAATGACTTCGCCGGAATGGATTTTGCGCCGGTCATTGTCTGCCCCTTCGACGCCGAACTCTTCGGCCACTGGTGGTTCGAAGGGCCGCAATTTCTCGAGAGCTTCATCCGTCGCGCCGCTCTGCATCGTGACGAACTGGAGCTCACGACCCCGGGCGCCTTCCTCGCCGCCCATCCCTTGCACCAAGTCGTTAGGCCAAATCCGTCCAGTTGGGGCGAGCACGGCTTCAGCGCGGTCTGGCTGGACGAAAAAGCCGCCTGGATTTATCCCCACCTTCACACTGCCACCCGCCGGATGACGGAGCTGGCGCGCCAGCATCGCCAGACGACAGATCCGACGATCGAACGCGCGCTCCGACAGGCCGCGCGCGAGCTTCTCCTCGCGCAGTCGAGCGACTGGGCGTTTCTGATCAAGACGAAGAGCGCACCTGCCTACGCCTCGCAGCGGACGAAGGATCACCTCCTCCATTTCCATCGCCTCTACGAGGAACTCCGCGATCGTCGGATCGATCTCGAATTTCTTGGCGAATGCGAAGAGCGCGCTAACCTCTTTCCCGGATTGAACTGGCGATATTACCTCTAGCTGATGAGAGCCATTCGCCTAACGATTTTCTCCCTTCTCCTCGCGCTCACCGGCGCGCTCGGGCAGGAAACTCCAGCGCTCTCTCCCTCGCCTTCCGTCGCCGCTACACTCTCGCCCGCGCCAGCGGCCACGCCGGTGCGAAACGTCGTCTTGCGTTTCGCGCTCCCGCCGCTCGATGGCACGATCAGCCTCGGGATTTACGATCAGAACGGGAATCTCGTCCGCGTCCTCCATCGGGAGGACACCACCTCCGATTTCAGCGCCGGCCATGATGCTCTCGAGACGAACTGGGATGGAACCGCCGACGACGGCCATTCTTTGCCTAACGGGAAGTATCGAGCCCGCGGTTATGTCGTCGGCGACCTGAAAGTCGAAGGCGTCGATTACTTCTTCAATGATTGGGTAACAGATGAACATTCGCCCCACATCCTGCGCCTCGATCAGCTCTGGATGGAAAACGGCGAGTTGCTCGCGGAAACCGAAATGCCTGGGGGGAAGAAAACCACCTTCATTTGCGACCAAACGACCGGCGTGATCCACGGCGAAGCGACGGCGCCGCGCGGGATGCATTGCCATCACATCCCGAGTTTCCCCGACGTCGTCGACTGCGCCGAAGGAAAAGACGGCACGATCTGGTTCGTCGATTTCGCCGACCCGCGCGGACCGCGGGAGGTGCGCCAACTTTCGCCAAGCAACGAAGTCCTCCGCCGTCTCGAGTACGCGGAGAACGAGCCGCAACCGGAGCGGATCGAAGTCTCCCCGACCGAGGAAAAAATCTTCCTCGTCGAGAGAAATTCGCTCCTCGAACGCTTTCGCGGATTGAGCCTCGTCCGGACACTGCCTGATGCCGGCGAGGGAGCCGTCTCGGATTGGAAAAGTCTCTTCGAAAAAAAGATCGTCGCGCATCGAAGTTTCGCCCTCGAAGACGGCAAGCCGGTGGCGCTGCCGGCCAAATCAGGAAAAGATTCGGGCGCATTTACGCAAAAGCTGCGTCCCAACCCCCTCGAGCACGAAACGCCCGGGAAAGTCGAGCTTGCCATCGGCTTCGACGAAGACGGGAGCTTTCTCAAGACGACGGATGGGCTGCCCCTGCGCACGATCAGCGACACGCCTTACCTGCTCCGTGCCCTAACGAATAGGCCTAACGATAACGCAATCGACGTTTTTCAGGATGACGGCGCAGTCGTGGAACAGTTTCGCATTTCAGATCTGGCGGAAATGATTGCTTTCGATTGCGGCGAGTTCGAATTGAAATAGGACGATGGCGCGCGACATCGTTTACTTCGATCTCGAGACCCAACGCACGGCGAACGACGCCGGCGGCTGGGACCGCAAAGGCAACATGCAGATGTC
>DASXDC010000360.1:0-3396 GCA_036490855.1 Chthoniobacterales bacterium | reverse complement strand
CGAGGCGCACCGCGCATGTCACAACTCGTCCCGCCAAAGCCGCGTCTCATAAACGTTAGGCGCGGCTTCGTTCTCGTCGCAAGCCAGTGCAACGCCAGGTATGTCCAGGGTCTTGTGAACCACTGCACCGATGAGCTGCGCAATCTTTCCTCCGCTTCGAATGTCAGCCTCCATCTCGTCCCGGGTGCATTCGAGATTCCTCTCGTCGTGCGCGAGGTCGCACTGAAAAAAGAAGCCGACGCCATCATTGCTCTCGGCGTCATTTTGGAAGGCGAAACCGCCCATGCGCGGCTTCTCGGAGAAGTCGTGACTAACGCCCTTCAGCAAATCTCACTCGAACACGGCGTGCCGGTGATTCACGCTGTCCTCAGCCTGAAGAACGATGCCCAGGCGAAGAAGCGGTGCCTGGACGACGGAACTAATCGTGGCACGGAAGCCGCCCGAGCCGCTTTTGAGATGGCGAACCTCGTCGCGGAGCTGCGCAAGTAATCATGGGCAGGCGTCGAGCTGCGCGCCGGGCCGCGCTCCAATACCATTTCTGGCGCGATCTCCATGGTGGCGAGGGGCCGGAAACGATCGCGGAATTCTGGGAGCTTTGTCCCGCCAAAACCGGTGTACGACTATTCGCCCAGCCGCTGATTGAGGGAATGCTGACGCATTTGCCCGAGATCGACGAACGCATCACGCGCTACTGCGAAAACTACGAATTTCGCCGCATCTCTGCCGTCGATCGCAACGTGCTGCGACTGGGAATTTACGAGATGTTTTACCGCGAGGACATTCCGCCCGTTGTTTCAATCAACGAAGCAATCGAGCTCGCGAAAGAATTCGGCGGGCCTGATTCCGGGCGTTTCGTCAACGGGATTCTCGACCGGGTGAAGAACGATCTCTCCCGTCCGCTGCGGGAAGCGGCCGCGCCTCCCGCAACCGGAGAGTAATTCCTAACACTCCCACGGCTTACCGACTCGCGGAGGAAAAGCGAGAGTGAAAAGCTCGCGGCCAAGCGAGAGATTCGGGTTATAAAACGGGTCCGCCGCCAGGTTCGCTCCCCACTTTTCTTTCATGAACTGAATCTCCCGCGCGAAACGCTTTTCGTTAGTCTCGGTGTATTCCGTTCCGCGGCTGGCGTGCTCATGGTGGTAAAGCTCAGCCGCCGGCGTGTAGATGATGCGTGCGCCGCGTGCTCGCAGCTTGAGACAAAAATCGATGTCATTAAACGCGACCTTCAGATGTTCCTCGTCGAATCCTCCTACCTCGAGGTAAAGCTCGCGCTGCACCAGCAGGCAAGCCGCGCCAACGGCCGAAAACTCCTGAGCCAGAATCGCGCGCGAGAAATAGCCAGGAGCGCGGCGTGCTATCCCGCGATGCGCCACCTCTGCGATGCGGTGCGCGCCAGCACCGAGGACGACACCGGCCTGCTGCACTCGGTTATCGGGATAAAGCAGCCGCGCGCCGACCGCACCGACTCCGGGTTGCAACGCCTGACTCACCATCTCCTCCAGCCAGGCCGGCGTGATCACACTGACATCGTTGTTCATCAGGAGGATGAATTCTGCCCTGCTCGCCTGCGCGCCTGCGTTCGTTAGGCGACTATAATTGAATTCTTCCTCCCGCCGGAGGACGCGGATGCGAGCATCGCGCGCCAGTTCGGCCAGATAATCCTTCGCCGACGGCTCCTGCGTTCCATTGTCGATCAGGATGATCTCAAAAAAATCATAGGTGGTTTTTTCCAGGATGCTCTGCACACACGGCTTCAGTAATTCCAGCCGATCTCTCGTCGGGATAATGATTGAGACGCTCGCTGATCGTTCCGGCAGATGATAACGGATCCACCGCGCGCCGTGGTTCGTTTCGACTCCCGCGGCAATCTGTTGACGCGCCAGATGCTGCCTGACAGCGACCACTTCCTTCTCCTGATCCCTCCGCTCCACCCGGCGATGATAAAGCACGTGAGGAAGGTGATGAATCTGTCTCGGCTCGAGTGTTTCAGCGGCACGCAGGAGCAGATCATAGTAGCGGGCCGCATCGAGACCGGCGCGAAACCCCAGGGACTGGACCAAATCGGCGTGAAGTACGGTGAGCTGCGAAACAAAATCCTGCCCGAGCAGCAGTGGCCAGTTCCAGTCCGGCTTGAAATGTGGGTCAGTTCGGCATCCTTCCGCGTCTAACCTGTCCTCATCACTGTAAAGGAGCCGCGCATCCGGCGAGGCGTTGATTGCGTGAGTCACGGAGAAAAGTGCAGTCGGCGCGAGTTGATCTTCGGCGCCCAAGGTGAGGACAAATTCGCAACCGCTTACTGTCACGGCTTCATTCAAAACATCAGCGGTCGCACGCTTCTCCGACCTAATCCGCATCTGAATCCGGGGATTCCGTTTCGTCCATCGCCGCATCGAATGGCGAACTGATTCGTCAGTTACAACAACAAGCTTCCAGTGAGGATATAGCTGCGCGCGGACGGATTCGATCGCCGCGCGAAGGTGGCGCGAGACGGGACTCGACACCGTCATCAAGACGCAAAAGAGTGGCTTGCGCTGATAGCTCTCGATCCGCTTCCGAATCCGGGCGCGATCGGCGCCGTTCAGGGTATCGTATGCCTCGATCCAATCTTCATAGCTAACTCCGCGCTCCAATGAACCACGACGAACCGGCGCGACTCGGATCCCTTTGCTGAAAATCTTCTTCCACGTTCCATCGGAGAATTTTCCCTCGAACTCCAACAGGTGGAGAGAGCCGCGCGGCAGTTCCACCATGACCTCGAAACCGCTGCGCATTGCCTCCGGCTGCTCCGGGTAGGAGGCCGCCACATCTGCCCGACCCAATCCATGACTAACGGTAAATTGTCGCCCTGAGACCCGCGCGCGCAGATCTTCGATTTCGCTCTCGCTCTTGGCAAAACACCAACCTGCGAGCCGAAAGCGCCGTCCGACATTCTGCCAGTCAATCGGCTCGTCGATCCAGCAGATGCAATTCGCCGCCAGGCCTTCGTATTGCGCGGCGGACGGTTCGCCCTTCGCGCTCCTAAAAACTCTTCGCCAAAAGCCTCTCGAAGAAATTTTGCTCACCTGAGATGCAGGCGCAGTTCCACGCGCAACGGTTCGTCGGCCGGTTCCGCCTCCAGCTCTGGCAGAACGAGTTGCGGATCGATTCCGCTGATTCGCAAGCGGAGCACCTCGGCATCCGCCACACGTTCAGCATCACCAGCGATCGTGATTCGATCGAAGTCTTCCTTTCTAGTCGCCGAGAAATATTCCCTGGTGGACGTGCGCACACGCAGCGCCGCGATCTCGACAAACTCAGGCGCATGCATGAGATCGATCCGCAATCGCCTCGCCCCAGCGCCCGGTGGCAGGGCGATCGAGATATCCTGCCATTCGTCGTGAGTGATAGTGGTGACAA
>DASXDC010000359.1:0-9608 GCA_036490855.1 Chthoniobacterales bacterium | reverse complement strand
GCCATTCCGCGGGCAGCGGCTCTTTCACCTTCACGATCATGTCGGCCTTTTCAAAAAGCTCTGGTGCGGTCTCGATGATCTTCGCTCCCGCTGCCACATAATCGGAATCCGGATAACCGGTGCCGACGCCGGCATTCTTTTGCACCAGGACGGTGTGGCCGCGCTTGCTTAATTGGTAGGCCGCGGAAGGCAGCAGGCTGACGCGGTTCTCTTGTTGCTTAATCTCTCTCGGGACGCCGATGATCATAGGTGGTGACGCTTCGCATTTAATTCGGAGCGAAGCTAGTTCAAAGAAGGATCATCCGGGGCCGCTGCCAGCATCTTGTACCATGGGCCGAGGCTGCGCATGATCTCAAACCAGAGCCGTGGCAATCGTTCCGGGTGCAACGCCGAGCGGTCCGGCCGCTGCAGCACCCACGCATTTTGGCGCAGCTCTTTCTCGAGTTGGCCGGCCGTCCAACCCGCGTAGCCAACGAAGGCGCGAAGCGCGTTTTCATCTTCCGCCGCCAGCTTGTGAGCAGCTTCGAGGTCGACGTTTTGATTTAGGTTTAAGGAATGGCCACCATCCCAGTCGAAGGCAGCAAACATCAGTTGGTTCGGAGCGACCGGGCCACCGAGGAAAACCGGCACATCGCCGAGCGCATCGGGAGTCGGATCAGTCACCAGATCCGCGACATGCTTGTCGAGCGGCCGATTGAGAATGACGCCGATCGCGCCCTCCTCAGCGTCATGGGCCGAAATGAAGAGGACGCTTCGCCGAAAGTTCGGATCGAGCATACTGGGATGAGCGACGAGTAAGTGACCGGTGAAGTTTGAGGACTTACCAGACTGGTGGCGCATGAAGAAATAAAAGGCTCCGCAGGAAGGTCCGCAAGCTGCGAAGGGACCAGCGACGATTACAACGTCAGGAGCGGCCCTTCCAGTTCCCCCTTGTGCCAGTCGAGTGAAGTCGTGGTCACGAGTTTTTGGGCATCGTTAGGCAAATGGGCCAGGAGGGCGTTGCGCCGATCCGCGTCCAGCTCACCAAAGACGTCATCGATCAGGAGCAAGGGTGGCGCAGGCGGATCCTCGACGAAGAGGCGCGCCTGGGCAAGCTTGAGCGCGATGGCGATCGTGCGCTGCTGCCCCTCGGAGGCAAATTGTGCCGCTGCCATGCTTCCGATCAACAAGCGCAGATCGTCGCGGTGGGGACCGACGGTCGTTAGGCGGAGACGCGCTTCATCAGCTCGCACCCGCTCGAGGTGCTCCGCGAAATCCTCGTCGCTTCCAGGCGCATATTCGAGAATGAGATTCTCCCGGCCGCCGCTGATCGCCCGCTGGCTCTCCGTGGCGAAGGGAGCCAACCGCCTAACGATCTCCGCGCGCATCGCGCGCAGTTCCGTTCCCGCTCGCACCAGCGGAGCAGTGTAGGCGGCCAGTTGCAGTGGGCGCGGGGCGGGCGATTTCAGGAGCGCGTTCCGCGAACGCAAAGCCCGCTCGTAGGCGCGCAAAGCCGGCCGATACCGCGGGTCGATCTGCGCCCCGATGAAGTCGAGATAGCGCCGCCGCACTTCGCCCGATCCGCGAATCAGATCGAGATCGTGATTGGCAAAAGAAACTACCCTAACGAGTCGCAAGTATTCGGCCGGGTCGCGCTGCTCGATATTATCGAAAGCGACTTTCCGCCGCAGCGCGCTGTAGAAGAATTGCAGGAGATGCTGCTCGACGTGGCCGGAGAGGACGAAGGCGCGTTCTCCGATCCGCACTGTCGGAGCGAGAGTGGAGGAGCGTTGCGATTGGAGGCGAAGCAGGACGCAGGCTGCCTCGAGGAGGGTTGTTTTGCCACGCCCGTTTGGGCCGACGATGAAATTGAATCCGGGGCCGAATTCGACCGCGGTCGATTCGAAGCAGCGGAAATTGCGCAGCTGCAGATCGCGCAGCATCAGGCTTTCACAGACTGACGAGCTCGAGGCGGCTCGTCATCTCCGCCGGCGCTTTTTGGGCCGGATAATAGCTGCCGTCGATCGGTGTTACATCCGCCGGCTCGATTCCGACCGCCGCGGCAATGAAATTGTGATTGGAAAAAATCCCGTTTGTCGCATCCATTCCGACCCAGCCGGCACCGGGGAGATAGACCTCGGTCCAGGCATGGAGCGAACCTTCGGCACGGCGCGATTCCGATTCCGCCTCCCGCAGATAGCCGCTCGTTAGGCGAGTGGCCAATCCCATTTGTCGCAAAGCCACGGCGAAGAGGAGCGCGACGTCCCGGCAGGCGCCGCGCCCGCGGAGCAGCGTCTCGGCCGGCGGACGGGCGGGGCCTTCTTCGCGCCGCTCGTAGCCGATGCATTCGTGAAGCGCTTTATTCAACTCCGCGAGGGTCGCGACAGTCGGTTGCGGCGCCTCTGCCCGCGGCCGTTCCCAACGCGGAATCTCGAGCGGCCGGAGAGACCGCGGTTCCTGGAAAGGGGCGAGGACGCGGTGCAACTCCGGAGGATAATTAAACGGGAGCGAAACGGCATCGCCCGCGAGCAGAAAATCGAATGGATTTCTTGCCTCCAACTCCAGATCGAGCTCGAGCCGGAAACGCAATTCCTGCGCTGGAGACGAAAACGAGCAGGCGGCGACGCAGTTATCGAAAACGTCGCGGACAAACCGAACCTGCGCGCCATCGTTAGTCTGGAACTCCTGCCGGAGGAGGCGCGTGAAAGTGTCGCTGCGAGGAAAAAGCCGGATTTCGTGGGTGGAAAAGTGAACCGGCGCCGGATAACGATAAACGGTTTCGTAGCGGACGCCGAGCTTCACGGAGAGAGGGTAGGGCAGCCTCCAACTTTTTTTCAACCGAAGTGCGAAAATTTCTTGCAGGCTCTCCTGAGATCGCTTATCGGCATCTCAGATTTGGAAATTGTTCTGGGGGGAACAGCCGCCCTTCATGCCCTTCGGGTGTGGGGGGCGGTACTTTTTTGGGCTGATGGATTTTCCGAAAGACCGCCCGGGGACTGATCAGGCGCCGCGCCGGTCCGGTTGGGCGAAAGCTGCCGCGCTTGTCGTTCTCATTCTCGCGCTCCTCGCCGCTTTTATTTTTTACCGGCTCGAAACCTGGCCGCATCGCACCGGCGTCCAGAGTGTCGCGGCGCTCGAACGTCTCGGTCGCGATGCTCGCGATACATTTGTCCGTCTCGCTCATTTGCAACCGCGCGTGACGGTGAACGATCACGTCTACCTCGAGCAGACGACGACGATTGCCGAGCTCTCGGTTCTCTCGCGCCGGGTCGAAGTCGAGCACGAGATGATGCACACCTGGGCGGGAAGCACGAAGCGGATCAAACTTCATGGCACCTTCGAAGTGAAAGCCGGTTTCGATCTCCGCAAGAAATTCAGTGTCAATCTCCACCCTGACAAGATCACGATCGATTTGCCGCACGCTCAGATCCTGTCGATCGAAGAAAAAGACGTGCAGGTCGAAAGCCTCGAAAACGGTTTCTGGAATCGCATTTCGCCAGAGGACATTCAGAGCGAGCTTGCCATTCTCCCGCAACTCGCCCGGGAAAAAGCGGCCGACTTGCCGGCCGAAGCCGAGCGGGCATTCAGCCGAGAGCTCCTGGAAAAATTCCACCCGCCCCAGCCGGTTCGTGCCATCTTTCCGGCACCGACGCCGAACGGTTAGGCCTTCGTTAGGCGGACGAACCCGATGTCGTTGCGCAAGCGTCTCGCTTTTTTTTTGATTCTCGTGCTCGTGGCCGGCGCGCTCGACGCGCTCCTGGCCCCTTTCGTCGTCGCTCATGGGGTGCGCTTCTGGCTCGAGTGGACGGCGAAAAAGGAAGGACTGAGTGCCGAGATCGGAAAGGTCGACGCTCCATTTCTTCGCCCGGTTGCGATTCACCAGGTGCGAATCGTGCCCGTGGGCGGCAAGGGAGTGCAACTCAATCTCGAGGCGGAAACGGTTGTCGCGGATCTGAATCTTGGCGGCTGGATCTTTGGCCGTGGCACGGCGCTCCTGCGCTCAGTCGAAGTAGAGCGGCTCGTTGCAAGTCTGCGCCCGCCCGAGCATCCCGCCGCGATCAGGGAATTGGATTGGCGGAAATTTGCGCAGTTGCTTCCGGATAACTTCCATATCGGCAACGCGGATCTCGATTTCGAGAGCGCAGCCGCCTCCGCTTCCTTACGCGGTCTGATGGTGAACGGGAGCGCGATTGAGTCGGGAAAATTTTTCGCGCGTGAGATTTCGTTCGCCTCGCCCGTGCTGCGGCAGACGTTTCACAATCTGCGCGGCGCCACTTCCTGGGAAGGTTCACGCCTAACGATCGCGGGAATTCCGCTCGTTCGCGGCCTGGATCTGGAGGCGCTCACCCTCGATCTCTCTCATCTCGCCAAACGCCGTCTCGGAGTCGATCTCCAGCTCGACACCTTTGGTGGAACGTTGCGCGCCAGCTTCGATGGCCGGGCGCGAGAAAAATTTGTCGTCGATGTCGCGGGCTCCGCTTCCAATATTTCGCTCGCGCAAATTTCGCAGGCCCTCGGTTTTCTCGAACCCGTCACGGGTGCAGTCCGCGCTTCAAAGTTCACCTTTCGCGGCAACCCCGGCCAGTTTCTCGACGCCACCGCCTCAGTCTGGATGGAGCTGACGGATTTCTCCTGGCGCGCACGCCACGCCGACAGCGTCATGCTCGGCGCGACCTACTACGATCGGCGGCTGGAGGTGGATCAGCTCTACGTCCGGCAGCGGCAGAATGAGCTAACGATCAACGGTGAACTGCACTGGCCGAAAAAGCTGAGCAGTTGGACGCAACTTCCCTTCCGCGGACAGATCACCGCCACAATTCCCGACCTCAATGGGTTTGCGCAATTCTTCGGCGCGACGACGGGCGCTTTCAGCGGGGCGCTCCTGGCCAATGGGCAGATCGATCTGCTCACGACGGAAAGGCACGGCCGCGTCGCCTTGCATGGACGGGAGGTAAAAATCCGCGGCGTCGCGCTCGACTCGTTAGGCGCGACTCTCGAATTGCAGGGTGCGGAAGTGAAAGTTGATAGTCTCGAAGCGCGGCACGGGGATGACTTCTTGCGCGGTGAGGGAACGGTCGAACTGGCCGCACCGCATCGCTTTTCCGGACGTCTCACCGGCGCGATCAATGACCTCGGCAGCTACGCTCCGTTCCTCCCGGCGGAGTGGCGAGCTTCGCCGTTAGGCGGCGGCGCGACCTTCGACTGGCGCGGTGACGGCACGCTCGCTGCGCATTCCGGCACGATGCAGGTTTTCGCGCACGGGCTGCAACTGCCGGTCGCGCCGCTGCGCACGCCGCTCGATCTCACCCTCGAAGGCAGTTATTCGCCGCAGGATATTTTCTTTCGCACCTTCAAGGTGGCGAATGACCGGGTGTCGTTAGGCGGCTTTCTCACGCTCGGGAATAACTTCGCCGAATTGCAGGCAATCCAGTTGACGCTCGACGGGAAGCCGCGCGTGAGCGGGACGCTTTTCCTGCCGATCAGCATGAATCAATGGCGGCTTACGCATCGCCTCCTCGCCGCCCTCGATGAGACGCAAAAATTCGACGTCGACCTGCTCGTGCAGCAGCTCGATCTCGGCGGCCTCGTCCACGCGCTTGGTGAAAGCTCGTCTCTAACTGGCGTTCTCGACGGGAAGCTGGCCGCCTTCGGGACATTGCCGTCCCTTCAGGTCACGACCGCCTTGCAGCTCAGCAACGTTGGCGCCTTCCGATCCTCCAACACGATCGCGCTCGATGGTCATCTCGCCGGAGGCCGGGCGGAAGTGGAGACAAGCGCGACCTTTGGCGTCTCGGAGCCAATTCGGGTGCGGACGTCGCTGGGATTGCGCCTAACGAAAAGCCGTTTCACCGAGGGCACGGTGGTCGATCCTGCGGCTCCCTTTTTCCTCGACGTCGATTGCCCGGCGCTCTTCCTGAAGGAATTGCCTAACGAAGTCCGCTTCGGAGCGGAAGACGGTTTCCTCACCGGCAGAATCGCCTTTTCCAGCACGCTGGCGGCGCCGACGATCAGCGGTGAAGCGGATATCGTCGCGGCGCGTTTCCGCCCCGGGCCGCCCTGGTCGGAGGTGAACGGGCTGACGGCGAGGATTCAATTTTCCAATCATGAAGCGCGGATCGACGCTTTACGATGCGAGATCGATTCGAGACTGACGAATTGGTACGGGCGACTGACCGCGACTCCGGAAAATTTTAGCCTAACGATCAGCCCGCGGGATGAAATCGCAGTGGTGAGCCAGCCGTTGATTGGCGCCGATCTCGCAACTATCCGACTAGTCGGGGAAGCAGCGGACGAGACAAGCTCACGCCTGCTCGAAGCCGGGCTGCGCGGAAGAATCGGCGGACCCGCCAGCCTAACGACGAAAACAGAAGACCCGGCCACCGGCCTGACCAGGCGCACGACCATGTTCATCAAATCGAGCACCGCGGGCGGCAGTCCATTATTACTCCGCATTCTGCCGCCTACTCCGCCGGAATACTTCCAGCTCGAGGATGCAGCCCGGGCCCGGCGGTCTAGTGATAGACGAAGCCGGTGGCCGTGACGACCTGTCCGTCGCGGATGAGTGCGGTGTGCTTTTGCGCGCCGGTGTAGGCGCCAAACATGTTGCGGGCGTTGACGGAGAAATCGACCAGGAAACCTGAAACGATCCGTCCCTGGCCGACATTCAATTCACCGGGACGTGGCTCGCCCAGCCATTTGATCTTCACGCTCTTCGGATCAACCAGGCTGCTCTCGAGCCACTTGTTGATGATCTCCTGATAATTTGAAGGATAGGCTCCGTAGGCCGCGTTAGGCGCGGGCGGCCTCTGCGCGAAATCCGCCAGCGGGAACACAAGCAGAGCCAGTAACAGCGGAAGAATCTTCGTTGTCCGGTGCACCTGGAAAAATAACCGGCGGGGCCGGTAAGTCGAGGGTCCGAGATCACTCTTCTATTTTTCTCCTCGGCTCGTTAATTTTCGCGCGGATGAAGATCGTTCTTCTGCTCGTCAATATCATCCTCCTGCTTACGTCGCCGCTGCCGGCGAAGGCTGGGGCGGCGCCGCGCCTAACGACGACGAGCACGGCCTCGTTCGACCCTGCGGCCGCGACCCGTGCCTGGCTCGACTCCGTGCCGGCGGAAAAGCGCGCTCGCTCGGACGCTTATTTCGAAGGCGGCTACTGGCTGATCCTCTGGAATTTTCTCCTCACAGTGGCGATTTCTCTGCTCCTCCTCGCGAGCAGATTCTCGGCACGGATGCGTGACCTGGCGGAACGCATGACGCGCTTCAAATCTTTTCAAGTGGCGCTCTACGCGGTTGGCTTTGTCTTCGTCTTCGGCCTGCTTTCCTTTCCGTTAGGCGTGTATGAGGGATTTTTTCGCGAACACGCCTACGGGTTGGCGACGCAAAGTTTCGCTCCGTGGTTCCGCGAGCAGCTGATCGCTCTCGTCATTCAGATGATCGCAGCCGCTCTTGGCCTGATGGTTTTCTATGCCGTCTTCCGACGCGCGCCGCGCAGCTGGTGGCTCTGGGGAACGGCGGCCGGAATTATTTTTACTGCTCTCTCCACCATGATCACCCCGGTGTTTATCGCGCCGCTTTTCAACACCTATAAGCCGCTGGCCGATCCAAAGATCAGCCAGCCAATTCTCGCGATGGCGAGCGCGAATGAAATTCCGGTGCACGAGGTTTACGAAGTGGATGCGTCGCGGCAAAGCAATCGCGTGAGCGCAAATGTTTCCGGCCTATTCGGGACGACCCGAATCGCGCTCAACGACAACCTGCTCAAGCAATGCACGTTGCCGGAGATTCGCATGGTCATGGCGCACGAGATGGGGCATTACGTCCTCAACCACGGCTTTAAGCTTCTACTCTATTTCGGGGTCTTCATTTTTGTCGCGTTCGCTCTTGCGCGGCTGGTCTTCGAGCGCGCGCTGCGGCGCTGGGGGACACGTTGGGAAGTGCGCGGGCTGGCCGATCCGGCTGGTTTTCCGCTCCTTGTCCTGATCTTTTCTGTTTTCTTTTTCCTCATCACACCGTTGACCAACACGGCGGTGCGGGTGACGGAACGGGAGGCGGATGCGTTTGGGATCAATACCGCGCGGGAAGCGGACGGCTTCGCCAAGGTCTCGTTGAAACTCGGCTCTTATCGCAAACTCGATCCGGGTCCGGTCGAGGAATTCATCTTTTTCGATCATCCGAGCGGCCGGGCTCGCATCCGTATGGCGATGGATTGGAAGGCGGCCAATCTACCGGCAGGCGACGCCGGAATGCCCTCGGAAATTTTGTCTAAAGAGCGGGGGAAGGCGCCGCCGCCGCCGTCCCGGATTCGTTAGGCGGGAGAATTTTCTCGAGCAAATAAGCGAGACGCCAGCCGGCTTTGTGCATTTCCCGCAGCACAATCTGCCCGCTCCACTTGCGGTAGGAGAGGCCATCGCGCGCCGGTGCTTCTGCGACTTCGCCATCCGCGATCATGTTTTCGTGATCAAGCTTCGGCCGCACATTTTGATAGCGTAGCCGGCTGTGCGCTTCTCGCGCCAGAGGGAGGATTTCGTTCGCCCAGGCCTCGGGATATTCTATCGGCGTCAGGCTGGCCGGTGGCCGCCAATCTTTCGGTTCATCTTTTGCCAAACGGTTCGTTAGGGCTTTTCCCGCCGCCGCCATTTGCTGTTGTCGTGCTTCCTTCGGCATGGAGTCGGGAAACTGAGGCAGATTGGCCATCACTGTCTCGGCATCCCAGTAGCCGTGGAATCGCGGCTCGTGCCTGCGCGGGGTGGCCCCGGCGAGCTTGAGTCGAAGCGAGTTGCCGCCTTCGTCGGGAAATGATTCCGTCACCTTGTCGGGGTTGACCGGATTTCCCTTCGCGTCGAAATACTGCGCGCCGACGTGAAGCGGCTGGTGAATATCGCCGACGAAATGCGCCAGGAGGATGAGCGCAACCGGCCGGGTGATTTTGCGCTCATTGTTCTCCGGCTTCGTGCCCTGCAGAACTGCGATGCAGTAACGCATCATGTGGACGATGTCCCACTCGCTCCGGCCGACCTTGCCGTCGCCATATTTCTCCGCACCCTCCAGCGGCACGTCGGTGTAATGAAACCAGTGATGTGACGGAAGGGCCGATTTCTCATCCGTCGTGGGTGGATTCGCTTTCCAAAACTCGCGCAACTGCTCGGCAATTTTCGGGTGCGAAGAAAAGTATCGCTGCACCTTGGGATCCTCTACGCCGGGCTTGTCCCACTGTTTGAGCGTGTCGGGAATGATCGAAATCTCCTCGAGCGTGTAACCATCGAGGAGCTGCGCGACGCGCGCTCCGGTCGGCGTCTGAGCGAGTCTCTGGTCGGCGATCGCGCCGATGATCTTATGTCCGTCTGGTCCATAAGCGAGCGATCTGCTTCCGAGAGCGAGGGAAAGGAAAAGGACGAAGGCTGAGAGTCTTTTCATTGGCAAACGCCCTAACGATGGGCCACGATCGAAGCGAGCAACAGTTCCTCTCCGAGCGCCAAATGCAAATCTTGGCCGCGAGGATGGCGGCAGGTCGCGGAGGGGAGATGTGGATTTGACACCTCTCGGGCGCGCCGCTAATTTCCCCGCCCTTCCCAAGCCTTCCGATGAAAACGTTTTCCGCAAAAGCCAGTGAGGTCGACCGCAAAT
>DASXDC010000358.1:0-7811 GCA_036490855.1 Chthoniobacterales bacterium | reverse complement strand
CGCCAGATCGTCCAGAGCACATAACCGGTCGCACCGGCAAATAAACTCAGCGCCGCGACGCCGAGCGGAAAAGGCTGCACGAAGCTGGAGGCGAAATAATTTCCGCTCCAGAGCACGATGTAATGCAGCAGGTCCCAGAATTGCGCGATCGGCGAAGCGAATCCCGGATGGTAAGTGGGCCGATGGTAGCCGTGAAAATAGGCGCCGACCGAGATCATCCCGACAAAGGCATAGAGTACCAGCCAAAAGCCGCGCCGCCTGCGTGAGATCGATTCGTTAGGCGAAGAAAGCGGCCAGGCCAGGAGCCAGACGAGCATTCCGTTTGCAAAAGTATAGGTCGCGACAAAGGCCAACCCGAGATTGAGCAATGTCTTCGCTCGATAGGAGAGCCGCGAAAGATTGATCGCCGCCACCGCCAGGACGGCGAAGCCCGGAAAGAAAGTTTCGATCTCGTCCCGTAGAGAAAATTTTCCACTTGGACCGGCGCGAAACAGACGCTCATCATCAGCGCCCAGCCGACAAGAGTGGAGAGCGGGGTCGCGCCCGGTGTGCGCCACAACAGATGCAGCAGCAACAGCACCAGTGCGCAGACCCCGAAAAAGACGACGCGGATTTCCTTGCGCACATCCCAGCCGCCGAAGTGCTCGAGAGTGAAATAAAGCAGCCGCGAAAAAAAGAGCCGGCTCTCGTTATGCTGCGAAAACATTTCCGCGAGCGTCAGCGTGCCGCGTTGCCACGATTCGAACTGGCTCCCGGGCGTGTGCCATTCATCCCAGTAGGGCAACGGCACCCAGCTGCTCGCGACCCAATGCCACATCTGCACCGTCGGCAGGAGCGCGAGGAGGATCAGGCCGAGCAGCAAAAATCGCTCCCAGCGCGCGGCGCGAAGTTGACGATCGGGAACACTCCGCATGCGCGGTTGATATTGGACAAATCGCCAACGGTGGCAAGTGTGAGCGAACGAGAGCGGCACACCCGCCGCGACTCCGCCATCATGCCAGCGAGCGATGAAACGAAAACCCAGCCGCGAACCGATGCTCCGACCGGCTTTCAGTCGTGGAAACAGGTCTCGATTGTGGAGACGGAGGCGGGGCGGATGCTGCACATTGAAGGCTGGGTCTTCGCCGTTGAAGCGCCTGCTTTGAGCGAGGTGCGCGCGGTCGCGCTGGAGCGACGATGGCCGGCGATTTTTCCGATCCCCCGTCCTGATGTCGCCCGCGCTTTTCCCTCCTTCGCGCAGGCTTGCACGAGCGGCTTCGCGATTCAGATTCCCCAGCCTCCGCGGGCGCCGTTCAAGATCCAGCTCGAAGCGAAACGGCCTAACGACAAGGAGTGGAGCGTCTTCGCGCGCGCCCGCTCGGCGCCGCCGCAGGGAGTTTCCGCGGAGACGGAGGCCGCTGGCCTAACAAGTCTGCAACATCCGGGTTTTGGGCTCTGGTTCGACGAGCCGCTCGATTGGTCGAAGCTCCCGCGCCGTTTTCGCATCTCGGGTTGGTGTTTTCCGAAAAGCGGCGAACCGGTCCAGGGCATTCGCGCGCTCATCGGCGGGCGCGAATATGCCGGCAGCTACGGCGTCTTTCGCGCTGACGTCGCTGAAATGCATCACGAGCAGGCTGGCACATTCAAGAGCGGATTCGCCATTTCGGCCGAAGCCCCGCGCGGCCGCGCGCTGCTCCGCCTCGAGATGCGTTTCGGCGACGGCGGATGGGTGGAAGTTTTTCGCCGAAAAATCCGCGCGCCCTTCATCAACCTGCGCGCGATCTCCGATCCGCAATTGTGGGAAATCGGCGACTACCAGACGTGGATCAAACGCTACGATACTCTCAGCCGTCGCGACCGACGCGGGATCAAAACGCACATCGGCTCGCTCGCAAAGCGGCCGCTGATCTCGATCGTGATGCCGGTTTACAATCCGGCCGCGGCGCAACTGCGCGAAGCGATCGATTCGGTCCGCGCCCAACTTTATCCGCACTGGGAGCTGTGCATCGTGGAGGACGCGTCCCCCTCGCCGCGCGTTCGCCCGATCCTGCAGCGCTACGCCAGGCGCGACCCGCGGATCAAGGTGAGCTATCGGCAACAAAACGGCGGAATCGCGGCCGCCTCGAACGACGCCCTTCGCCTAACGACCGGTGAATTTGTCGCACTCCTCGATGACGACGATCTTCTCGCTCCGGCCGCGCTTTATTTTGTCGCGTCTGAAATTAACGCGCACCCCGAAGCGCAATTGATCTACAGCGACGAGAACAAGCTCGACATCATCGGCCGGCGCGGGAACGCGCACTTCAAGCCGGATTGGAATCGGCCTCTCTTTCTCGCGCAAAATTTCTTCTCTCACCTCGGCGTCTTCCAGGCGGATCTGATCAAACGGATCGGATTTCGCGCCGGATTTGAAGGCTCACAGGATTACGATCTCGTCCTGCGCTGCATCGAGGAGGTGGCGCCGGAAAAGATCCGGCACATCCCGCGTGTCCTTTATCACTGGCGAATGTCGGAGAAGAGCGCGGCGCTCAGTTTTGATGCAAAGCCGCACGCCCGCGCGGCTGCGATCAAAGCGCTAACCGAGCATCTCGAACGTCAAAAGATCGCCGCTCAAGTCACCAGCTCGGGCGACGAGGATTTCCGGCGCATTCGCTACCTCCTGCCTAACGAAAAGCCGCGGGTCTCGATCGTCATTCCGACGCGCGACCTGCTCGATCTCCTGCAACCGTGTGTCGAGAGCATTCTCGAGAAAACTACCTATCCGAACTTCGACCTCATCCTGGTCGATAACGATTCGGGCGAGTCGCAGTCGTTAGGCTTTCTCGAACGAGTCGTCGCCGATTCACGGGTGCGCGTGCTCCATTTCCCAGGTGAATTCAACTTTGGGCAACTGAACAATTTCGGCGTTGGAGAGGTCGAGTCGGAATTCGTCGCCCTCCTGAATAACGATCTTACCGTCATCACGCGCGACTGGCTCGAGGAGATGGTGAGCCAGGCGCTGCCATCTGACGTCGGCGCGGTTGGCGCGCGGCTGCTTTATCCAGACGACCGCATCCAGCATGCCGGCGTGATCCTCGGCGGCGGCGGCGTGGCGGCGCATGCACACAAGGGATTGCCGCGGACGAATCACGGATACTTTTCGCGCGCCATCCTCGCGCAGGAAGTTTCTGCGGCGACGGCGGCTTGTCTTCTCGTTAGGCGCAAGTCCTATCTGGAAATCGGCGGCTTCGATGAGCAGCATCTTTCGGTGGCATTTAATGACGTCGATTTTTGCCTCCGTCTGCGCCGCGCCGGCTACCGCATCATCTACACGCCCTACGCCGAATTTTATCATCATGAATCGGCCAGTCGCGGTCTCGAGGACACGGTGCGCAAGAATCGCCGCTTCGAGGCGGAGACAAAATACATGCACGACACCTGGGGCGACGCGCTGCAAAACGATCCGGCTTACAATCCCAATCTATCGCTCGCCTCGGCTGATTTCAGACTCGCCTTCCCGCCTCGCACCTCGCCGCCGTGGAAGACGAAATGAAGAGGTCCGATGCCGCGGCAGATTATTATTTCGAAGTTGATGCGCCGCCTGACGAAATCAGTTTCAGCTCCAGGCTGGAGTTGACGGGCTGGCTTTTTCATCGCGAGAAAGAGCCGATACGCGGTCTGCGCGCGGTGGTGAAAGGCACGGTCGGCCGCGAGCGCATCTACAAGGCACGACGGAAACGCTCCCGGCCTGAAGTCGGCGCGGCCTACCCTGGCTTCCCCGAGGCGGAGACGAGCGGTTTTTTGCTCGAGCTCGACCATCTACCGCCGGGCCGCGTCCGGATTGAGGCGGAGGTGAAGGATCAGGCGAAGAACTGGCGTCGGCTTTTCGTGACCGAGATCCGCGTCGTTCCACTCGACTGGCTGGGGCGTTTGCGCCTGGCGCATTTCGAGCGCGAACTCGTTAGGCAATTGCGCCGTCGCTTCGGCACGGCGGAGGGCGCACCGGCGTTGGACCTGAACGGCCTCGAGCAGATCCGAGAGCGAATCGCAAGCTTGGCGACTGTCTCCGAGCCAGCCGCGATCACGACGGTCCACCTTTTCGTGACCTCGAAATCCAACCTCTTCATCATCGAGATCGCGCAACTGGTCTGCGCGGGATTTCGAGACGCTGGACTTGCGGCGGAATTGTTCGTCGACCGCATTCCGGCGGAAGAGACGCCTAACGACACTCTCCAGATCGTGGTCACGCCCCACGAGTTCTACAACCTGTTTTTCAGCCCGCAGTTTTCCGTCGAAGAAGTGCGGCGGCGCTCCCGAAATCTTTATCTGCTCGGAACCGAGCAGCCAGAGAGCGGCTGGTTCCACAGCAATCTCATCGTCGCCCCCTATGCCCGCGCCATCCTCGACATCAACCTCCTCGGCGTGCAAGGCTATCGCGCGCGCGGCCTCCGCTGCGTCCATTTGCCGCTCGGTTATCACCCGATGCTGGCGGCGACGAGCGAGCCTTCGCCTAACGAGCGAGATTTCGATCTTTGTCTGCTCGCTTCGATGACCGAGCGGCGCGAGCAGTTCCTCGCCGAGCACGCGGATTTTTTTTCCGCGCGCCGTTGTCATCTCCGGCTCGTGCCACTCGGCTTTGCCAAAACCGAAACGACGAAAAGCTATCTTTCGACCGAACGGCGAAACTCGATTCTGCAGCGATCGAAGATTCTGCTCAACGTTCATTACTCGGACCTGCGTTATTTCGAATGGCATCGAATGCTGATCGGGCTGGCGAACGGCTGCTGCATCATCACCGAAACCTGCGAAGGCTACGCTCCGCTCGTGCCCGGGAAGCATTTCGTGATGGTGGAGAAGGAGCTACTGATAAAAACCTGCGAATATTATCTGGTTCATCCCGAAGAGCGGGAGGCGATCGCGCGCGCCGGGCATGACTTTGTCCGCGAGCACCTGACGCAGGCGGCAAACTGCCAGCACTGCCTGGAGCAGATCACGCGCGGAAACTTCTTCTCGTTAGGCAAGTTCCCAGAGCAAACCGATCCGACGCCCGAAGGGCTCCCGGCGGAACTCTCAAGCAATCATCGCGGCCCGAGCGGACTTCGGCATGCGCTTGTCCAGGATCTGCGCGCACTTTTCACCCCGACGGACCGTGTCCCCCTGACGGTTGTGCAAGCGAGCACGGATGAGAAAGCAATCGCCGTAATCGAGGAGCGGCGGCGCGGCTTCGCGGAACGCTTCGCCTGCCAGGAAGAGCTCGAAAAGGATGGAGGGACGCCGTGGAAAATCAAAGATAACGCTCCCTATGCGACGCATCCTTTGCCCACTATCTCCGTCGTCATCACGCTCTATAATTATGAGCGCTACATCCGCTCCTGTGTGGAGAGCGTCGAGCAGGCTTTGCGCGCCAGCATCCCAGGCGGGATCGAAATCCTAATCGTCGACGACGCGTCGACCGATCGTTCGCTCGCGCAGGCCGAGGAGGTCCAACGGAAGTCGCCGCTACCTCTCCGGATCGTGGCAAAAAAATTTAACACTGGCCTGGCCGACGCACGCACCGTCGGACTGAGGATCGCCCGCGCGCCCTACGCCTTCATCATGGATGCAGACAATCTGATTTTCCCGCACGCTCTCGAGCTGCTGCACGCCGCGATCACGAAAAACCACACGGCGGCGGCTTACTCGATTCTCTGCCGGTTTCGCGGGCAGCCGGATAATCGCAGCGGGCTGCTCTCCTATTACGATTGGGATCCGCGGATGCTGGTCGAGCATCCCTACATCGACGCGATGGCGCTCTTCGATCGCGCGCAACTCGTCGCTCTCGGTGGCTACGACAACGATCTTTTCAAGGTCGGCTGGTTTGGCTGGGAGGATTATGAACTTTGGCTGCGGATGGCGGCAGCGCATCTCGAAGCCACCTTGGTCCCGAATATTCTCTGTCTCTATCGCCATCACGAGTCGGCCATGAGCAACACGACCAATTTGTTCGAAGTCGATCTCGTTAGGCACCTGCTCAAGCGTTATCAGCCGTTGATTGACGAATACGCGCCGAAGAAACGCGTCTTCGGGGTGGAATGGGAACGGCTCGCCTAACGGAAAGACGAAACGAAAAAGCGCGCGGACGTTGCCATCCGCGCGCTTCACATTCGTTAGGCTGGGAGTTGCTTTTAGACTTCCGCGGTCAGCTCCACATCCACCGGGCGCTCTTTTTTGCTCAGAGCGCGACGCAGCTTCGAGAGCGCGATGTTCTGCAGTTGCCGGATGCGCTCGCGCGTAACGCCAAATTTCTTGCCGACTTCCTCGAGCGTCTTCGGCTTGCCGCCGTCGAGCCCGAAACGGGAGAAGATGATCTTGCGTTCACGATCGTCGAGCACGTCGAGCAGACCGCCGACTTCGTTGCGCAGGTTCTTGTCACGTAAAAGTTCGAATGGCGTCTGGGCTTCTTCATCGCCAACGATCTCGCCAAACTCGGTCGAATCATCATCGCTGATCGGCGCGTCGAGCGAAGCGGGACGGATCGACACGGTCTTGAGCTGCGAGACTTTGCCCGCGGCGATGCCGATTTCTTCGCCGAGCTCATCATCGGTCGGTTCGCGGCCGAGCTCTTCGCTCATCTGGAGCGAGACGCGGCGCATCTTCGAGATTTTATCAACCAGGTGAACGGGCAGACGGATGGTCTTGGATTGGTTGGCCAAGGCGCGTTTGATCGACTGCTTGATCCACCAGGCGGCGTAGGTGCTGAGCTTACCGCCCTTGGCCGGATCGAAGCGTTCAACGGCCTTCATCAGGCCAATGTTGCCCTCCGAAACGAGGTCGAGCAGCGGCAAACCAAGGTTCGCGTAATCGTGCGCGATTTTGACGACGAGACGCAGGTTAGAGCGAATCATCAAAGCGCGGGCTTCCTTGTCGCCTTTTTTTATCTTGGCGGCGAGCTCGATCTCCTGCTGCGGGGTGAGGAGAGGAATCTGCCCGATCTCGCGCAGGTAAATCTTTATTCCAGTGTCGCTATCTTCAGCGGCCATATAAGTTCTCATGAATTGGGTCGAAAAGTGGGTAGCAAAGGCACAAATGGCCGGATGTTCCAGTCGGTCGGCATTTGAGGAATGCGTGTTGTAGCATCGAACAAACTACTTAACAAGGTTAAATATCGCATTAAAGACAGCGACTGGATGCTTGTTGTTCATTTCTTTCTGCCTTGTCGAGAATCAATTTTCACCCCGCCACAGCGGAGCGCATTCTGCCCCTCTAAGAGGCGACTTCGCAATGATTTATTCCAGCTGCTTCGTCTCCGGCCGATGCCTCTCTTTACGCTTCGTTTCGGCGTGTTCGGTGGACTGATTTTTCAATCGGATTTGGTTTCCGAAATACTGCAACAGGGCTTTTTTTCGACGAACTTTCCGGGGAGCGAGATCGGCCGCCCGATTCACCCCCCGAGATCGCAGTCACCGACTGCGGCAAACTTTCCGATGGAGCCCAAAAAGATGATCGCTATTTTGCCGCATGCCGATGAACGTCCTCGGAACAAACTTGCGCAGCTGTTGCAGCGATCCAGCAACCGGATTTTATCGTGACGGCTACTGCCGAACGGGGCCGGATGATGTCGGGCTGCACACGGTATGCGCGGAAATGACGCGCGATTTTCTCGATTATTCTGTGCTGATGGGAAACGACCTCGTTACGCCTCATCCGCAGTTTGGCTTCCAAGGTCTCGAGCCGGGCGATTGCTGGTGCATCTGCGTCTCGCGTTGGAAGCAGGCGCTGGAGCGGGGCGTGGCACCGCCGGTCGATCTCGAGGCGACGCATTCTTCTGCACTTGAGTTTGTCTCGCTCGAGGATCTTAGGTCACACGCGCGAGA
>DASXDC010000357.1:0-13291 GCA_036490855.1 Chthoniobacterales bacterium | reverse complement strand
GGCAGTGCGACGAAAGAAGCGCTCATCCCCGTGCCTCCGCACACCACCAACGGCGACGAGCAGCGCTATCACGATAAGTCGGGCACCTACACCAAAGGCATTCTGCAGGACGCGATTGGCCTCGTGAACCTGGCCGCCTTCCAGACTTTCCGGCATGCGATCAATACCGGCAAGTTTCAGGACTTCGAGAACGTCATCACCGGCGGTCCGCGGACGATGAACGGCCCGCTCGGCGGTCGCGCCTTCGCGCTCGAGGGGAGCGATGACGTGCAATTCGGTAACGCCACCTCACCGGCGAACCAGATCAACCAAGTCGTCGTCCCGCCCGCGCCCGCGGTCGCGACCGACACTTACGGGACGGAGTTGATTGAGATGTATTGGGCGTCGCTCCTCCGTGACGTGGCCTTCACCGATTTCCCGACGAATTCGCTTGCGATCCAGGCGGCGGCCGAACTCGATGCGCAGCCGACCTACCAGGGGCCGCGCGATAGCTCGGGTCATGTCACTCCTGAGGTTCTTCTCCGCGGGATTTATCCCGGAGACACCGTCGGGCCCTACACCTCGCAATTGAAGATTATACCCACTTTTTTGGGCGCACAGGAGCTGAGCCAGCAACTGAATTCCTATCTTGCCGGCCAAGATTTCATGACTGACCCGGTCACCTTCCTACAAGTGCAGAATGGCATCGACACTGGCCAAAACGTGCAGGTCGACCCCGTCCCGCGCTATGTCACTTCCGGCCGCGATCTGGGCACCTTCACAAGACAGGATGTGCTTTTCCAGAGCTACTTTGTCGCCTTCCTCGTCCTCAGCACCCTCAACGCGCCGCTCAACCCGGGGAATCCCTATGTTCAGTCGACAAAGCAAAACGGCTTTGGCACCTTCGGCGGGCCCGATATTGTCACCTCGCTCGCGGCCGCAGGCCGCCACGGCATTAATAGCGTCTGGTATCAAAAATGGTGGGTTCATCTGCGCCATCGTCCGGAATCCGGCGGCGCGATCGTCCGCCAAATTCTCACCGGCGCGGGTAACACGATCCAGGCCCATCCGCCGAGTAATGTGCTTAACTCGCAGGCGGTGCAGACCAGCTTCAACAAATACGGCGATTACTTCCTTTCCCAGGCCTTCCCCGAAGGCTCGCCGGCGCATCCTTCCTACCCGACCGGCCACGGTGCGGTCGCAGGCGCCTGCGTCACAGTGTTGAAGTTCTTCTTCGACGGCAGTTACGTCATTCCCAACCCGCTCGTCCCGACGAACGACGGGCAATCGCTCGTCCCCTATACCGGCGGCGATGCGGGGCAGATCACGGTCAACGGCGAGTTGAATAAGCTGATGAACAACATCTCCTTCGGGCACGGCCTCCATGCCGGCATCCACTGGCGCAGCGACACGACCTCATCGATCCAACTCGGTGAAGCAGTCGCGATCAGCATGCTCCAGGATCGTGCTTTGACCTATGCCGAGCCCTTCACCGTCAGCTTCGAAAAGATCGACGGCAGCACCGCCACCATCTCCAACCAGTAACAGAGTTACCAGTTAGTCCTGCAAAAGCCTCGCGGGTCGCAGCCTGCGAGGCTTTCTGCTGCCCAGTTTTGCCCCTTGTCCCGAACTGCCTCACGAGGACTGCGTTCGTCCCGTCCTCTTCCATCCAGCAGGTCTGAGCTGGACGCGTGCGTCCTCTGCCTCCCCGAGTCAGCCCGACCAGGAATTGGGAACAAGGCTTTCTTCCCGGGCCGCAGGAGGGCGGAAACTAAACCGCCGGCGTTGCAGCTCGTTTCTGTGGAGCTACCTCAGTCTGCGATTCGGGATGGCGCGCGACCTCCTCCGAAAATGGTCAGGAGCGGACCGGTCATGACGGTCGTAAACAAAGCCATAATGACAAGCATGCTGAATACGCGTTGAGAAAGAATATGCAGTTCGTAGCCGAGATTCAGGGCGATTAATTCCATCAGCCCACGCGTATTCATCAACGCCCCGAGGAGAAAAGAATCACGCCACGCCATTCCCGTTAGCCGGGCGGTTATGGAAGTTCCGCCCACTTTGCCTACGGTCGCTACAACCACGATTAACAGGCAAATCAACCAATCGGTCGAGCCCCGGAGGAGACCAATCTCCGTCCGCAAACCCGAAAAAGCGAAAAAGACAGGCAAGAGCAAGATAGAGCTGATGTTTTCGACGCGAACACCGAGTTTATCCCGGAAGCCCCCGGCGGACGGCATAATGAGCCCAGCGACAAACGAACCGAACAAGGCGCGGATTCCAATTAGCTGAGTTGAGAAGGCACTTACAAGGACGAAAGATACCACGATCGCCAAGATGCCTTTAGCCGGTTTGGGGCGGGCGAGTGCCTCGTTTCCAAGCCATCTCGGGCAGGTTTGGCCGGATTACCCCAAACATTGCAGCAACGAAAAAGAGAACACGACCAAGACACACTGCGGCCGAACCGAAATTCTCCTCCCGCCTCGTCAGCCAGTCACGGAGGCAATTGAGAACCCTTATTGAGCCGCCCAAACCAGAGGATGAGGCCCAGACCGATTAGATCCAAGCCGACAATCCTGAGCAGCTAGTGGCACGAACTCGAATCTAAAGGACCGAGAAACCTCGGCCGGCGCCGTTAGCTTAAGGAGACTGACGGCATCGCAAAGACGGCTTGGTCCCTTGACCTTCAATCAGACAAGCGCCGCCGTGCGCTCCTGATCCCGTTCAATCATGTCCCGAAAGACTTCCTCCCAGCGACTCTGACAGGTCGGTTGAATAAAATCCTCTCGATCGATCACGAGCTTCTTGTAACGCCGAAAAGAATTCGGATTCTCCAGGACTTCGAAGAAGCCTTCGAATTTTTCGTAGTTTTCAAAGAAATCTCCCGAAAGCATGTAGTGGCCCGCGGCCATTGCGCTCTCGTGGTCCTTATGCGTTCGGCCATCAGCTCCCGCCTGCGCCCAGGTAAGGCTGTGCGGGTCGTAAAACAGTTTGATCATGCGGTGGACGAAATTATAGGCGCCGCTGATTTGTTTGTAGGCCAATTCCATCGCCTCCCGCGCGTCATTCGTCGCGCCCGTGAGATATTTGTCAATCGCCGGCGCCACCAGGGAGGAGCTTTTGATCGAAAGGAAAACTCCACTGGAGAAAATCGGATCGACAAAGCCGCGCGCGTCTCCCACCATCGCGTAGTTCGTCCCATAGTGGTTCTTCACCTCGTACGAATAGTTACCGTTGATCTGGATCGGGATTAGCATCTTGCTCCCCTTCAGCAATCCGGAGACGTAGCCCGAACGCTGTAACTCCTGCATGCACAGATCATACTTCCAATCCTTCGAGCCCTTATCCTTCAGAAGGCGCTGTTGCTCGCGCAAAAAGGAATTCTGCGCCACGAAGCCGGCGGTGATACGGCGCTCGCCAAGAGGAAAGACCCAGATCCAGCCCTTCTGCTCCTCGCCCATGTAGATGATGATCGAGAGACCTTCCTCGAGGCCGCCGGAAAGTTCAACGTCGCCCCAATGAGACCAGATCGCCGTCCGGTCAAGCTCCTCCCTCGGCTTACGCCAGCCGTGCTTGGCCCCCAGGAGCGCTTCACGACCGCTCGCGTCGACCAGGAAGCGGGCCTCGTGGGTCGCGACTTCGCCCTCGGCACTCAGGGTGGTCACCGTGACTCTCTCCGGGTCGCTCGTCGTGTCGACGTCTGTCACCTTCGTTTCCTCGCGGACCTGAACACCGTTACGCGCCGCGTTCTTCAAGAGGATATGATCGAACTCTCCCCGAATGACCTGGAAAGAAAGGTAGGTCTCATCCTTGATTACGTGGTTGAAACACCACGTCGTCGAGACCTTGCCATCCCGATCGATGAAGCGAACGCCCGGCTTACGGACGAAGTTCGCCCGCAACTGGTCCAGCACGCCCAAATCTTGAAGCAGCGTGTGGCAGAATGGAAGCAGAGACTCCCCCACGTGCTCGCGGGGAAATTTCTCCCGCTCGCAAAGAAGCACATCATGTCCCTTGCGGACCAGCCAGGTAGCCATGGAAGAGCCGGCCGGGCCTCCTCCGATAACGATCACGTCGTGTTGAGTCTTATCTTTCATATTTCAAATCGTTTCCCTGAGTTATAAAACACCCGCCCCCTACCCGGATTGCCTCTAGCCGATCGGTATATTCGAGAGCATCGGAGCAAGCGCATGGCCCGGTGTCTCCTCCACCGTCCGGATGAATTTCCGCATTGCGTCGAGCACTGGCACCTCGCTTCGGTCGAAAACCTCGCCCTGGAGAAGACGGAGGACTTCGACCCGATGCTGCTTCGATTCGATGAACTTGGTAAAGAGCGGAAGGAGCTTGTAGTAGAGTGTGATGAACTCATACCAAATCTCAGTCCCGGCTCGCAGCTTTTTTTCGTAAGGCTTTAGGACCGCTTCGCTAAAATCGTTATGCTCGAAGGCGTATTTGATTCGTTCAGACGAATATTTCGCGCTGTACAGAGCGACACTGACGCCGGAGGAAAAAATCGGATCGACGAATCGGGCGGCATCACCGATCAGAACAAACCCGTTGCCGGCAAACGTGTCCATCTTATAGCTGTAATCCCCTTCCAGCTTGAAATCGTTCACCCTCTTGGCGTGGCGCATCGCGTGGGCCAGGTCGGGATTGGAAGCGACGTACTTTTCGAAATAATCACCCGGGGCCATTCGTCCCTCCTTGAAAACCTTTTTCTCGGCCACGATCCCCATCGAGGTGATTTCTTCCGTGATTGGAATCTGCCAGGCCCATCCTCTTTCCACCGGGAGAAAGTAGATGTGAATGTAATTTGACGATTTCTCCTTCGCCTTCTCCACGTTCTTAAACCAGGCATGGACGGCGAATTGATCAAAGATGGGGTCGTTCTTTTTTACCCGCAGTTGCTTGCCGAGCAATGTTTGTCGCCCGGTGGCGTCGACCACCATCCGCGCCGGCACCTCGACTTCCTGTTCCGCGATCCGCAGGCGAATGCCGCGGGCATATTTGTTCTCGTCAAACAGCACTTCGCTTGCCTGCACCCCTTGATAGACCCGCGTGCCGAGACTCTCCGCATGTTTCAAGAGCAGGAGATCGAACCTTTGGCGGTCGACGTGGTAGGTATAGTCCTGGTTGACGCCTTCCTGGGGAAACTCATCGAAGGAGATATCCGCCTCGCCCTTCGTCACCGGTGGGTGCCACGAGGCGCCGTATTTCTTCGGAAAACCTTCTCGCTCCAAAACGGGTAAAAAGTCGATTTCATCGAAAACCCGCACGGAAGACATGACCATCGACTCGCCCACATGCGGCCTGGGATGATTGGCGGCCTCGAAGATGGTGTTCTTAATCCCTGCTTTGGACAAATAGCACCCCAGGGCAGAACCAGCGGGGCCACCACCTATAATTACAACCTCGTTTGAATCAGAATTCATGGATTAGTACCTCATTCGTTCGCAGCGCCCGCCGACTTCGAGGCAAGCAATTCTCCCAGCGCGCGCGCTGTAGCGAAGTTGTCCGCCAGAAGCTCTTCGTCTTCCACCCTGATCCCAAGCTCGGTCTCGAGAAAGGAGATGAGTCGAATCAAACCGAGCGAGTCGATTTGCAGCGGCTGATCAGGATCAGTGATGGGCGGGAGCGGCTGCCGGCTCTCGTTCAAATACTCCAGTAGTTTCGGCGGAAGACTAAGTGTCGCACTCATATTCTAGAATTCGTGGTAGGCTGACGCATTCTTGGCTTTTCGCGCGCGGCGCGGAAGTTCTTCGGATCACATTTGCGCAATTGCGGATCTCTAGGTGGCAGCGATGATGCCATAGGCGCGACCAGGCGGCCGCCGAGATCGTTTTCTCCCCCGTGCGACTTCGCTCCTCGTCGCCTTCCGGCTCCCGGCTCGCTGAATTCCATCCTCCAGCGGACAGCGCGCCGAGCGGGCTCGCAACCTATTCCTAAGAGTCAACGGGATTTGTAATCGAACGTTCAGTCCGGAGTTCAGGATCCGGAGGATCTTGAAACTATTCAGCCGGGGTTGCGCGAACGACCACGCGCGGGTCGCGGCCCGCGAGGCTTCTTGCTGTCGTCGCTCGCTCTTCTTTCCGGCGAGTCAGGAGAGATCATGACTCTAACTCTCGTTAGCCGAGACACGGCCAGGGTAACCACTGGAAAGCTCGCTGCGGGAAGATCGCAACTCTTCGCCTCCAAGAGAAAGAAAGACCCGCGCCACCTTCCGGCGGCACGGGTCCGTTCCCTGTGACTCTTAACCTGGCGGCTAACTCAGCCGTTTATTGCGCGGCTGGCGTGGCCCTTGCCGTTGCCATTCGTTTTTGCCTTCCCATTCCCGTTCGGCTGGATCGCCGCGAGCGGCGCCAGCTCATCCGCCGTGGCCGCTTCCGCCGGCGTCGCTTTCTCGAGCGGGGTATCGGCGATCGGGACGGTGAGGAAGTAAGGATCGCTCGGCACGCTCTGGAGGTTATCATTCACCGCCTGGACGATGATCTCCAGCATCGTCCCGGGCGGCACTTCGATGTTAGCCAGCGGCGCCGTCGCGCTCGCCTTTAGCTCATAAGTATAACCCGGTCCCACCTGGCGCATGCGGAAGCGATAACGCGTCGCCAAAGGCGTCGGATCGCAGGTCGCCTGGGCCGTCTGGCTACCGGTAAGGATCACCGTCAGTCCGGTTGGTTTTGCCGGCGTCACTCGCGTCCCGGGCTTTTGCAAACCGAAAGCCAGCCAGCGCGGATCGCTCGCCGGCAGTTTCGTTTCCAGGTTCTTAACCAATCCGCGCATGCCGGTGATGATCGCCGCCCGCGCGTTCTTTCGCGCCGTGTCGAATCCGTCGCGGGCCTGCTCCGCCGTCGCGACTGCCTCCTGGGCGGCAGTGACTGTGCCGATGACAGCCGTGCCGTAGGCCGCAGTCACATTGGATGAGCTATTCTCGTAGCTCGGGTTAGCCGTTAGAAAGGTCACGATGTCACCGGCGAGCGCGAGGCGGTCGGCGATCCTGGCCGGGATCGCAGTCGAGGCGGTGACGAAACCGATTGCGGCCCAATCGGCCGACCAGCGAAGGCCGAAGTGGCTGACGAAGACTGCCTTCGCCGCGCAGAGCCAGGTGTAAAGGGCTTGCTCGGCGCCACCGGCCGTGCGTTGAGCGTCGCGCAAGGTCTTGCGCCCGGTATTGAACTGAGTTTCCGCATCGTTAAAGGCGGTGCGAAGATCAAGCATCTGCGGTTTCGTAGTCACCGTCACCGGCACGGAGGCACCGACTGTGCCGATGCCATCAGCCATCTTTTGGGAAGCCGTCGAGATAGCCTTGGCGCTTCGCGGCATCGAGTTTTGAGCCATAACTTAGATGACCCCTTTCTGCTTATTATATCTTTTCATGCAGTCCTCGATAGGAGCAGGCGCGGTACCGCCGAAGGCCGTGAACCGAAACTGACGCAACATGCCAGGCGCCGGGACTAAAGCTGACCCATGTTGCGTCTGCAAAGGACGAGAAAGGCTACGAGAACCTCCCGGTTGGGTCTGAGAAGAAGAAATATAATGCCGGCAAGCACCGTGTTGCGTCTGGGGAAGGAAAAAATGGACGTGGCGAGCTTCGAGTTGCCTCCGCCAGCAGCGAAAAAGGCACCCGCAAGCCCCATGTTTGGTCAGTTCCAAGAAAAAAGGAACGTCAATCTCCCCGCGAGAACAGAACCGGAAGGAAAAAGACTGCGGCCCGGCCCATGTTGCGTCTGCTCATGGCAAAAAGATCGGCCGGCTCCCCGCAGCCTTTCCCCTGCGAGGTCGCTCCGTGGTTTGCTTCCGGCCCAAGTTTGCTAACTTGATCGCCGCATGCCGGACGCAAACTACGACGTGGCCATCATCGGCGGCGGACCGGCCGGAAGCACCGCCGCGACCCTCCTCGCCCGCGCTGGCCGGCGCGTGATCGTCTGCGAGCGGGAGAAATTCCCCCGCTTCCACATCGGCGAGTCACTCCTGCCGATCAGCATGAAGACCTTCACCCGGCTCGGTGTGCACGAGAAATTCGAGCGGGCCGGATTCCTCAGAAAGTACGGCGGCGAGATGGCGAGCGCCTGTTCGGAGAAGGGAGTGAAATTCTATTTCAAGGATGGTTTCCGGTCGCAAACCGAATGCTCCTACCAGGTGCCGCGGGCCGAGTTCGATAAGGTGCTGCTCGATCATGCGCGCGAGAACGGCGCCGAGGTGCGCGAGGAGACGGCGGTCAAAGGAGTGGAGTTTTTCGACGACCACGTCGCGCTTGGGCTCGAGGGGAAAACCTCCGCGCCGGAAAAAATCAGCGCGCGTTATGTGATCGACGCCAGCGGCCGGCATTCCGTCCTCGGGAATCATTTCAAGCTCAAGGAAACCTATCCGCACCTGCAAAAGATCTCGATCTTCGCCCACTATGAAGGAGTGGAATGCGAGCCGGGCCGCGACGGCACTCTCACCCGCCAGCTGCGCGCGGCCGATCGCTGGTTCTGGTACGTGCCTTTGCCTAACGACCGGGCGAGTATCGGGGTCGTGCTCGACACCGCGCTTTATCGGGCGGCAAAAAAATCACCGGAGCAATTCCTCGCGGAATCCCTCGCCGGGCAGCCCTTCCTCGCCCGTCGCATGGCTGACGCGCGCCGCGTCACCCCCGCGTATGCGAGCGCGGATTTCTCCTATCGGCAGACGCGCCTGACGGGCGATCGCTGGATGCTGGCGGGTGACGCGGCTGGTTTCATCGATCCGGTTTTCAGCAGCGGCGTTTTCCTCGCTCTCCTCGCGGGCGAAGAATGCGCCGGGATTCTCGACGCCGTGCTCGATGATCCGCGCAAGGCGCGGCGTCTTTTTGACCGCTACGAGCGGCTCCTGCGCCGGGTGATGAAAGGTTACCTGCGGTTTGTCGACGCCTGGTATTCGAAGGAATTCATCGAGGTTTTCCTCTATCCGCAGGACGTTCTCCAGATCCCGCCGGCGGTGAACGCCGTCCTCGGCGGCAACATCAGCGGCAGCTTCGCGATTCGCTGGCGCATGTCGGTCTTCTATCTCATCGTTTGGCTGCAACGCTACCTGCCGCTCTGCCCGCGCCGCACCCTCATCGCGCCAAACGCCTCGCCCGAGCCGATCCTGCAAACCGTCGCCTAACGAATGGACTCGCGCCCGCTCGAAAGCCAACGTGGGAGGGACCTTGGCGCTCCGATCGCTGCGGCGTCTTTCCCGATCGGAGCGCAAAGACCCCTTCCACGTTTTCTGGCCGCGCTGCTCTTTCTTTGCCTAACGAACTGCCAGACCCTGCGCCATCAATTCGTCTCGCCCGAGCCGGATTGGCAATCGAAGATCGGCCAGCTCCAATACCGCGGACCGAAAACCTCCCTGATCGGCGAAGTCCTGATTCGTTATTCCAAGCAGGGCGACTTCGAGCTCACCTTCAGCAAAGGGCCGGGCGTGATCCTGCTCACCGTGCGGCAGGACGATAAATTCGTCCGAGTCAGCGGTCCCCTCGCCCGCGGCTCGTGGTCCGGCCCGCCTAATGAGACCCCGGCGCGCCTCCGCGGCTGGGTCTCGCTCCGCGACCTTCTCCTCCACGCCAAAGACCAGCCGCTCATCCGCCAAACGCTCGGCCGCGATCGTTTCACCTTCGCCTTCTGACGAGCGCGGCCGCCGATGTCCTACGCGCAGTTCATCGCCCGGCTCGTCACCCAGCGCCGTGGTCTCGTCTGGTTTCTCGTCGCGCTCCTCGCCGCCCTCAGTCTCTACGTCCTCGTCACCCGGCTGCGGCTCGACACCGAAGTGCTCAATCTTCTCCCGGCAAAGTTCGAATCCGTCCAGGGGCTCAAAGTTTATAACAACGACTTCGCGCAGACCCGCGAGTTGACGTTCGCGCTGACCTGCCAGCCTAACGACGTCGATCGCCTGGAGGAATTCGCGCCCGTGTTCGCGGAGCGGCTCCGCCAGCAACCGTGGAGCACGCGCGTCCTGAGCGGATCGCCGATGGAATCGCCGGAGGGAATCCGCGATCTGCAGGGGCTCGCGGTGCCGCTCCTCCTCAATCTCGAGCCGGACGCTTTCCGGCAAACGCTGGCTGTTTTGCAACCGGCCCCGCTCGCGGCGCGGCTGAAGCGGTTGCACGAGGAAATCGAAGCTGGCTCGCCCCGGCCGGAGTTTGAGCTTTCGCTCGATCCGTTAGGCATCGTCGCGCCCGCCCTCCGGCCCTTTGCCGGCAACGCGGCGCTGGAGGAGGGCCAGCCGCTCACTTCGCCCGATCGCACGATGCGCATCTTTCTTGCGGTCACGAATCAGCCGTCGATCAGCGCGTTCGATTGCCAGGCGTTGATGGTGAAGGTGAATGCCTTTCGCGTCGCGGCGAGCAGGGGCTGGGAAGGCGCCGGGCCGCTCCAGGTCCTCGTGACCGGCCGCTCCGCCTACGTCGCGGAAATTTCGCTCAGCATGCGGCACGACATCATCATCACGCTCTGCGGCTCGATCTTTCTCGTCGGCGGCGTTTTCTACGCCGGCTTCCGCCGCTGGCTTCCGCTCCTCGGGATGGGTTTCTCGCTCCTCCTCTGCTGCCTCGTCGCGCTCGCCGCCGGGCTCCTCATTTTCCACGAGCTCAACATGGTGACGATCGGGATGTGCGCGATCCTGATCGGGCTCGGGGTCGATTTTGCGATCCTGATTTTCGGCCGCTATCAACAGGCGCGGAACGAAGGGCGCGCCCATGCGCTCGCGATCGAGGAAGCGGTCGGGAAACTGGGGCGAGCCGTTTTTTTCGGCGCCCTAACGACCGCGGTCGGCTTCATGGCGCTCCTCCTCGCCAACTCCGGCGGCTTTACCCAGCTCGGCGTCTTGATCGCGATCGGCATCCTCGCCGCCGGGCTTTTTATGACGAGCATCTTTTTTCTCTTCACTCGCGAGCGTTCCGTGCCGCCGCGGAGCGACTGGATTCTCGCGCTCGTTAGGCTGTACGTTCGCCGCACCCTCCGCAGCCCGGGCGTCATCCTTTTCCTCGCGCTGCCGATTCTCGTTATTCTCTTCATTCTCGCGCTGCTCCCGCAGCTCCCGCTCATCTTCGACGCCAGCACCCGCTCGATGGAGCCGAAGTCGAGCGACGCAGGCCACGCTCTCGCCACCATCATGGCAAAGATGCCGGTCCGCTGGGAACCGGTCCTCGGAATTCTGCGCGCGCCTAACGAGGAGCAACTGCACGAAGATTGGCAGAAAATTCAGACCCGCTGGCGCGAGCTTCAGCGCACCGGAAAGATCAAGAACTTCAGCACCCCGGCCGCGCTCGCGCTCTCCCCGCGACTGATGGAACAAAATCGTCACCGCCTCGGCTCGATCGATTTCGCCGCGGCGCGTCAGGGATTAGAAGAAGCGATCGCGCGCGAGGATTTCAGCCGCGAGACATTCGCGCCCGGCTTCAAACTGCTCGATCAGCTCCAGGCCGTCGCCGGCGGTACGCTCCCGATCCCCGATTGGCGCAAGGCGCTCCCGCCCACTTCGAGCTGGTGGTTTCTCGTCGATCGCTACTTCGCAGCCGATCCGCTCCTCACGGTCGGTTTTGTGACGACGAATAAACCGGTCGAGACGCGCGACCAAAAGGAAATGCTGACCCGCGAGCTGCCGGTAAAAGGCGTGCCGATGACGCTTTCCGGCTGGAGCTTTACCCTGACCGATCTGATCCCGTGGTCGCATCGCCAGTTGATTTTGATCAGCACGCTGATGGCATTCTTCGATGCGTTTCTGCTCGCGGTCCTTTATCGCGACTGGCGTTTGTGGCTCATTCAGATCGCGACTCTCGCGCTCGCGATCGGTGCGATGATCGCGACGATGAAGCTGGCTCATATTCCGCTCAATCTGCTCAACGTGCTCGCCTTCCGGCTCGTCCTCGCGATCGGAGTCGACTACGGAATTTACGTCCTGCTCGTCTGGCAACGCGCGCGCGAGATCGAGCATGACGTGGCCGGCGTTTTGAAACCCGTCCTGCTCGCGGGCCTGACCGCGACCGCGGGCTTCGGCTCGTTAGGCTTGGCCAACAATCCGACGCTAAGCGGCCTCGGCGTGGCCTGCGCGATCGGTCTGGCCTGGAGTCTTTTCGCCACGATTTTCTTTACCCTGCCCGCAGCGGCTCTGGCAGAACCGATGTCTATGGAGGCGCGCAAACTTCTCGCCGGCACATGATCTCGAAATTTTCCTTCGTCATTTCGCTTCTCCTTGTCGCTCTCACGACCGCGCAGGCCGGACCACTCGCGCCCCCGGAAGTGAAAGCGCTGCTCGATCGCATTCGCGCCAAACGAGCCGGCGCGCCGCAGGTGCAGGCCGATTTTCAGGAGGAAAAAAGTGTTCACCTGATGAACAAGCCGATCAGCAGCAGCGGCAAGGTCTGGTTCCAAAAGCCCGATAAATTCCGCCGCGAAGTGAAGGGCAACTCGCCCAGCGTCACGGTTAGCGACGGGCAGCAGCTCTGGATTTACTATCCGAAGTTCCAATCCGCCGAGCACTATTCGTTAGGCAAACATTCTCCGCTCGATGCCGGGATCGCGGCCCTGACCGCCGCGCTCAATCTCGAGAATGTCGAGAACAGCTATCACATCACCGGCCAGCAAACCGGGAGCGGCTACGAAATCGATCTCGCTCCGCGCAATCCCTCGCTCAAGCGACTGCTGAACACGTTCAACATCCAGATGAATACCGCTCTCGAGGTGCAGCGGACGGAGATGATTCAGCCTAACGGCGATCATATCGTGACGGTTTATTCAAATGAATCGCGCGCTTCGATTCCACCGGGGACCTTCGAGTTTACACCGCCGGCGGGCACGAACGTGACCACTCCGCTCGGTCGTTAGGCGCTCCACGCGGTGCGGCGATTTCGGCGAATCCTCCTCGTCCTGCTCGCGATAATTTGCGCGCTCGTCCTCGGACTGCTCGCGTGGCGCGCGCTGGAGCAGGCGCACATCGCGGCCGCCCTGCGGATCGCAGCTCCGCCCGGGATTGATGAATTGGAAGCAGTCGATCTCGGCGGTTTGCCGCAATGGATTTCGATTCGCGGTCACGATCGCCGCAAGCCGCTCCTGCTTTTTCTCCACGGTGGTCCCGGTTTTCCACAGATGCCATTCATGAAAAACAATGCGCTTCTCGAGGAGGATTTCGTGGTCGTGCAATGGGATGAGCGCGGCGCCGGCAAGACTTTCGATCCCGACACGCCGGGAGCGACGATGAACCTGGAGCAGCTCGTGGGCGACGCGCATCAGCTCGTGCAGATCCTGCGCGGGCGCTTCGGCGGGCAACGAATCTTTCTCTGCGCGCATTCCTATGGCACGCTCGTTGGGGCGTT
>DASXDC010000356.1:0-2891 GCA_036490855.1 Chthoniobacterales bacterium | reverse complement strand
GTCTGGGAAAAAACGCGCGGGCCGCCGCCCGCCCGCAGGGTGTAGTGACCGTCGCGCGGCCGCCGGGCGCGGAGCGCGGCCAGCGCCTCGTTCACTTCCGGTGCAGCGATCGGGCAGCGCGCGACGTCGATCAGCCGGTGGGCATCGTGGCGAAAGAATCCGACAACGCCGTTCTCGACGTGGACGGTGATTCGGTTCCGGTATTCGTAATCCCTGGGCGAGGGAACGATCGGGCGGAGGGGCGGATCGGCGAACTTCCCGATCCGTCGCAGCGCCTGGGCGACCTGGCGCGTTTTCCAGTGCAACTGATGCGGGTAGGTCATGTGCTGATAACTGCAACCGCCGCAGCGCCCGAAATAGGGGCAGGGCGGTGCGACGCGGTGCGGCGAGGAATCGAGCAGCCTAACGACTTCAGCCTCGGCAAAGGATTTCTTTTCCCTAACGACGCGGGCCGCGACGCGTTCACCGTCGATCGTGAAGGGAACGAAGACCGCCTTTCCCTCTGCCCGGCCCACACCCTTCCCGCCGAAGGCGAGGTCATCGATCACCAATTCCATCGGGCGAAATTGGCAGAGGGAGCGGCCGGCGTCGATGCCTCAGCTGATGAATTCCGCCAGCGGCTCCATCGGTTCGATGTGGCTGCAGAAGATCTTAAAGGCGGCGAGGATCGGGACGGCGAGGATGACGCCGATGATTCCCCACATCCAGCCCCAGAAGGTGAGCGAGAGAAGGACGAGGACGGGATTGAGAGTGAGAGAGCGGCCCATCACGAATGGGGTGATGAAGTTCCCCTCCAGACTGGCGAGGACGAAATAGACGAGCGGGAAGAGGAGCGCGTAGCCGATGCCGCTGAAACTAAGGACAGCGCCCAACGTCATGCAGATTATGCCGGTGAGCGCGCCGAGATAGGGGATGAAATTGAGGACCGCGACCATCACGCCCCACATCAGGGGGTTGGGCAATCCCATCAGGCCGACCACGCTGCCGACCGCGAACCCGAGGCAGCAGTTGATGATCGTGACGGTGAAAAGGTAGCGCGAGACTTGGGATTCAATCTCGTGCGCGATCGAGACGGCGCGCTTCTTGTCGGAAAGGGTCGGCAGCAGCTTGATCAGTTTGGCGAGGAAAACGCCGTCGGAGGCGAGGAGGAAATAAAGCAGGATGAGCATAGTGAGTGCGCTGATCAGCAGCTCCGGAGTCTGGACCATGAGACGGTCGGCGAGAGGATGCTGCTTCACTTCGACGGTCGGCGGTTTCGGCTGGTTGGTGTCGGCCGTGGTCAGGTTCTCGATTGCGCCGCTGGCCTGGGCGACCTTTTCCATCGGCTTCTGGATCTGGTGCAATTTTTGTTTCAACTCATGCAGGCTGTAGGGGGCTTTCTCGAGCCAGCCGGCCGCCGGCGCGGCGAGAAGGGAAGCGCCGTAGCCGATCGCTCCGACGACCGAGAGGAGAATCAGGGCCGCGCCGATGAGCGGGGGGATTTGGATCTTCGTCAACCAGCGCACGATCGGGCGGAGGAGGTAACTGAGGAGAAGCGCGAGGACGATCGGGAGGAGAAGGGACCGGACGAAGTACATCGTGTAGAAAACCGCGAGGAGGAAGAGCCCGGTGGTGGCGAAGGAGCGGGTGTCGAACGGCCGATGGAGCAGGTCGTGCATCCGCACCTTCGGTTTGACGACAGTCTCGTGCTCGCCGTTCGCATCTTCATTCGAAGGAGAAGCGGCTTTCTCCAGTTCGACTTCCACTTCGATGAATCGGTTGCGCCTCTTGCTTTACGCGTCATCCGCCCCGCAATCGGACGGAAAACTTTTCCGCAGGGTTGACGAGCGCGGCGATTGCGCCATTGAGTTGTGTCCCATGCCGGCTGCTTCCTTGCGCGCACTGCTCGCCCACTCAATCGACTACGCGGGACTTTTCCCGCCGGCCGATCTTGCGCTCGAACCCGCGCTGCAGAACCAGGCCGCCTATGTGCGGTCGCCGGAGCGCTGGATGCTCGGGGCGTTCGTCCTCCCGGTGGCGAAGTTCGCCGAAGCGTGCGCCCACCTCGCGCAGTTCGACTCGGAGCATCCGCTGGAGATTTCCGCCCTCGGACCGAAGACGACGAAGGCGGCGGAATTTCGCCGCGCGCTCGAAACGGCGGCGGAAGGGATGAAGGAATTTCATAACGGGCACAAGGAAGTGGTCGCGATCCGACAGTTCGAAATGCCGCTGCCGCGCGGCTCGGTCGAGAAGGCGTTAGGCGTGGCGCGGGCATTGTTAGGCGATCTTTCCTTGAATGTCTTTTGGGAAGCTCCGGCCGAGGCCGCGCCGGCGACGATCGAGGCGCTCTCGGGGAGCGGCACCGGCTTTAAACTCCGCACCGGCGGCGTGACGGCGGAGGCCTTTCCCGATGGCGCGCAGATCGCGCGCACCCTCGTCACCGCCGCCCGGCATCGGGTGCCGATCAAGTTCACCGCCGGGTTGCACCATCCGGTCCGTCTTTTCCACGAAAGCGTCGGCACGAAGATGCACGGTTTCCTCAACGTCCTCGGTGCCGGCGTGCTCGCGGCCGAACATCGCTGGAGTGAGGCGCAGACGCAGGAGATGCTGGCGGAGGAAGAGCCCGGCTCGTTCCTTTTCGACGATGAAATGATGCAGTGGCGCGATTGGAAAATCACGACCACGCAGATCGCGGCCCGGCGACAACTGGTGACGTCGTTAGGCAGTTGCAGCTTTGACGAGCCGCGCGACGACTTGCGGGAGATCGGCTTGCTGAGGAATTCCTGAACGATGCCCGCTCCATCCCGATCCTTTCTCGAGGTCGCGCCCGACTCGCATTTTCCCATCCAGAATCTTCCCTACGGAATCTTTCGGCCGGACGACGGCGTGGCGCGCGCCGGGGTGGCGATCGG
>DASXDC010000355.1:0-8259 GCA_036490855.1 Chthoniobacterales bacterium | reverse complement strand
TAGACCGTCCGGATGACGCGATTCAAATCCCCGTGGCGGCCGATAGGTGAGCTGCCAACGCGGCGCTTCCCGATCTGTCAATCGATTCCAAGCCGTCGTATCGAGCCGCAGACCGGCGATGACCGCAAAGGCATGTCCATTCCGCGCATAGACCGTGATCCATTTTCCACAACCTCGATGACCGAAGCGCGTCAGTTCATTTGAGCTCAGCGGACTGCGCAATAGTCCAGCAGCCGCCAACGCGTAGGAGACCGTCCCGGAACAATCGTAGCCCCCATCGAAAAACGTGGTGTGTCCTCCGCCCCAGCGATACGGCTTGCTGCGTAATTCGTTCGCGGCCCAGATCGCACGCTTAACCGACAACGGCGCCTTGGCCGGCGCGTAGGCGACACCGAGCCGCAGCCGCGCCAGTCTTCCCGGCACTACCGGTCCATTGGTCGGGAAGGGGTTGGCCAATCCGCGTGGGATGATGCCGAAAAGGAGGAGGCTGAGAAAAAGCGCGGAGCGAAAGCCGGTGACCATCAGGAATCAAGAAGCTGTTGCTGTGCCAAAAAACGCCCGGCGCGACGGCTTCGACGCCATCGTTATCGACGACTGCGATTTTCCGCGCAAGACTTTCCTGTGGAGCCGATGAAAAAAGAACAGGTCGTCGAAGCCCTCGAGACAATCGCAACCCTCCTCGAGCTGCACGAGGAGAACCCGTTCAAGATCCGCGCCTACACCAATGCAGCCCGCTCAATCGAAACCTGGGGCGGTAACCTGCGCGAATTGGCTCAAGAAAATCGGCTCGAGGAAATTCCCGGCGTCGGGAAGGCAATCGCGGGCAAGATCAGCGAACTTGCGCTCACCGGCTCATCGCCATTTTATGACGAGCTGCGGTCGAAATTCCCGTTCGGAATTCTCGAGCTCTTTTCCCTGCCCGGTTTGGGCGCGAAGAAAATCAAGGCGCTCTACGAGAAGTTACACATCGGATCGATCGCGGAACTGGAGCGAGCCTGCGAGGAGGGACGCGTCGCCGCCCTCCCCGGCTTTGGCAAGACGACCCAGGAAAAACTTTGCCTAACGATCGCGAACCGTGCCAGGCATGCCGGCAGCTTTACTCTTGGCGACGTGGCGGCAGCGGCGGAGCAGTTGCAGGACGATCTTCGCGCCCATCCCGATGCGATGCAGGTCAGCCTCGCGGGAAGTTACCGGCGCCGAAAGGAAATCGTGCGCGATCTCGATTTCATCGTCGCAACCAAGGCGCCGGAGACTGTGACCGAGTTTTTCGTTAGGCATCCGCTCACGGAGAGCGTGATCGCCCGCGGCGCGACGAAGACGAGTGTGCGTCTGCATTCCGGCATCCAGGCCGATCTTCGCGTCGTGAGCAGCGCGGAGTATCCTTTTGCGCTCGGATATTTCACCGGGAGCAAGGAGCACAACATCATCCTGCGCAATCGCGCCCTGCAGCGCGGATGGACCTTAAACGAATACCGCCTCGCGCCCGTCACGACAGACACAAAAAGGAAAAAGCCCATTCTCGAAATCCCCACGGTGTGCGACGAGAGCGAATTCTATCGTGCCCTCGGGCTCGATTTCGTGCCGCCAGAACTGCGCGAGAATTCCGGCGAAATCGAGGCCGCCGCGGAGGGCCGCCTCCCGCGCCTGCTCGAACCGGAAAACTTGCGCGGAACTTTCCATTGCCACACCAGTGCGAGCGACGGCCGCAATTCCCTCGAGCAAATGGCGGCCGCGGCTCAGGAACTCGGCCTGCAATATCTCGGCATCGCCGATCACAGCCGCAGCTCGGTGCAGGCTGGCGGCCTCGACGCGACGCGTCTGCGCGAGCAGATGGATGCGATCGGTCGGTTGAACAAGAGCTTTGACGGCTTTCGACTTTTCGCGGGCGTGGAATGCGACATCCTGCGCGACGGCTCGCTCGATTTTCCCGACGAATTGTTAGGCGAACTGGATTACGTCGTCGCCTCGGTGCATTCGGCACATCAGTTGCCCGAGGCGGAAATGACGGAGCGGGTCATCCGCGCGATCAGCAATCCGTTCGTCACGATCCTCGCGCATCCGACTGGACGGCTCCTCCTCCGGCGTGAGCCGTACGCGCTCGATATTCCGGCGGTGATCGAGGCTGCGGCGGAAACCGGCACCTGGATCGAAATCAACGCCGCGCCCAAACGACTCGATCTCGACTGGCGCTGGTGGCCATTGGCGAAGGAAAAGGGGGTAAAATGCGTTATCAACCCCGATGCTCACGGAGTCGAGACCCTGCCTCATCTCTGGTTCGGCGTCGGAGTGGCGCGGAAAGGCTGGCTCACGAAAGGCGACGTCGTCAACACGCTTCCGTTAGGCAAAATCGAGCGCGGATTGGCGCAAAAGAGAAATCGTTAGGCGAAGTTTAAATCTTCTCCCGTTGCGGCATCAGCATCGTCAGGCATTTGCAGGCGCCACCCGCCTTGAGGAATTCGGTCATGGGCAGCGGATGGCAGTTGTAGCCGCGTTCGCCTAACGACCTCACCAGCTCCGGGGCGCCTTCCGGGAGCACGATCTCGCGCTCGAGAACGACGGCGTTGCAGGAAAAGTGAGCCGCTTCTTCCTCCACGACGTCAATCAGGTTCGGAACGTGATTGCGAATCGCCCGCTGTCCGTACTCATCGAAGGCGGCCGGAAACCAGACCGCGCCGCCATCGGTCAGCGGGCAGAAGCAGGTGTCGATGTGATAGAAGCGCGGGTCGACCAGCTCGACCGAAATGACGAGGCAGTTGAAAATCTCACCGACGCTGCGATGGGCGCTGACATCGGTGCGGAATTTATAACCGCAGAAAAGCGCGTCGCCGGCAAAGAGTGCGTCGCCTTCGCCCTCGAAAAATTGGTCTTCCGGCAGCCAGACGATTTCGTAACCGTGCTCCTGCATCCAATCAGCGAAGAGCGGCGCTTCCGCGGCGCGTTCCTTGTGCCGAAAATTACTCGGAATGAATTTTTTGCCAACGGTTAGCCCCGCATTGGCGGTGAAAACCATGTCCGGCAGCTTCGGTTTCGGCGGGACGAGATGGATGCGGCACCCGAGACTAACGAGCTTCTCGTGCAGCCCGCGCCACTGCGCCTGGACAAGTGGCGTATCGGCTCCGCGGGCGCGGCTCATCCATGGGTTGATCTCGTATTCGATGCCGTAATAATCCGGCGGACAAAGAAGTAGATCGCGCATAATGAGTCCGTGGGCCTAACGATCGGCTCCGATGAAGTCCGTTAGCTCGCGCAGGAACGGCTCGATGTCCGTCACCAGACCGACGGCCTGGAAGGTTCCGCGATCGCTCAGCTTCGTCACAACGCCCGGGTTGATGTCGACGCAGAGGGTGCGCACGGTGGCGGGCAGGAGGTTCCCGACTGCGATCGAGTGCAACATCGTGCCCATCATCATCGCGATCGTGACGCCTTCGATTTTGGCCCGCATCGCTTTCTGCGCCTCGATTACGTCGGTGATGACATCGGGCAACGGGCCGTCGTCGCGAATCGAGCCGGCGAGAACGAAGTCGACGTTATTCTTCACACAGGTGTACATGATGCCGCTTTTGAGAAGTCCGCTCGCGACCGCCTCGCGAATCCCGCCCGCGCCGCGGACCGCGTTGATCGCGCGCATGTGATTCTGCGTTCCCAGTTGGGCGAGCGCGCCGTGCTCGAGGTTCACGCCTAACGACGTTCCGAAAAGCGCATTCTCGATGTCGTGCGCAGCAAGGGCGTTGCCGGCAAAGAGCAGCTGGATGTAGCCCCACTCGATCAATTTCTCGAAATGCTCGGCCGCGCCGGTATGCACGATCGCCGGGCCACCGACGACGAGAATCTTGCCGTTCTCTTCCCGCGCGCGTTTGAACTCCCGCGCCATCTCGCGAATGACCGCGCTCTTCGGTTTCTCGACCGAAACATTGCTCGACATGAACTCGAAGACGTCAGTGCGGGCGGTGGAACGTTGCAGCGGCACGACCCGGATGCCGTGGTGGCCGACGACCGCTTCCATTCCTTTTTTTACTCCGTAAAATTTCGTCGCGGTCGCTTTCCTCGCGACACGGTCGACCACGATCGCGCTGTCCATCAGAGCCGGCACGACTTCGATTTCGGCGCCGTCGATTTGGACAAAGGTCTGCTGATTAGTCGTAACGTAGAAACCCTGCGGGTAGACGCCGTCGGCCGGCGCGGCGGCGAGCTGCGCGCTCTTCTTTTCTTTCACTTCGGCGCCGTGCTGGCGCAGACGCAAAAGAAGCGCGTCGAGTTCATCGGCAGAGGAGGCAGTGACTTCGATCCGGGCAAAGCTGGGATCGGCTCGCTGCTCACCGATTTTGATTTCGCCGATCTTGAAAGTGCATTCGCGAGCGATGATTTCATCCAGCACCTTGGGCAGGAGGAGGGAATCGATGATGTGTCCGCGCAGCTCGATCGTCTCGGAAGGCATCGGCGGAATCTAGCCAAGGAACGGTCCTGCGCCAGTCTGATCGCCTAACGACGGAGCTGATCGTCAAGAGTCGCAGGATCTTGAGTGACGCGCTGGGATTTTTTCTTGTTCGCACCAAGCGCTCAGCTATTAGTGCAGCCGCCGCCAGGCTAACGACGTGAACGAATCGGAAAATTCATCCTCTGGGAAAGCCGCCGCGCCCGCGGAAGGCTTCCGTATCTCCGAGCAGCCGGTGGTCGGGCAAGTCGCGCCCCCTCGCTCGGCCGCGAGCGAATTGCCCGCCAGCTACGGGAGCGATCTGCTCTATGTCATCGCACGTGATCCGGGGACGCTTTTTGTCTACTGGGATCTGAATTGGACGCGCGCGTTCGCGCAAGCCGGACTGGCTGCGCGGGAGGTGCATCTCCGGATTTTCCGCGAAGATGGTTCGATTGAAGGAACTCTCGAGATCAATCCATTCCGCGGCCATTGCTATGCGGAGGTGACGAGCGACAGCACGACTTATTATTGCGAACTCGGTTGCTTCGAAGGCGGCGATTGGCGCAGCCTGCTGCGCTCCGGAAGGACCGCGACGCCGGCCGCCGCGCCCTCGGAAGATTTCTCGGCTGAGTTCGCGACCCTGCCGTTGCATCTCAGTTTTCAGCGGCTGCTGGAAGTCTTCGAATCGAACACGAGCAAATCCCTCGCGCATTCCGTCGCGGAGTTGCAGGCGAACTCAGGGAACGGCATTTCGCAGAACGGCGGCAATGGCGCACCGCTGGCGGAGATCGCCGACCTGCTCGAAGCCGCGCGGCGCGCGGGCGCCGGTCCCGAGCTCACGCTGGAGCAACGCCTGCGCTGGAATGAGCTGACGGAACGGCTCATCGATTCGGGCTGGGGCGGCGCGGGCGAAAACGGCCTCGGCGGCAGCAGCCCTGCCTAACGAGCCGGCTGATCTATCTCGTCGCTCCCGGTTTTCGCCACGGAAGAATCGGCGCGCGCCTACCACAATCCGGTTGCCAGCGCGACACGATTACCGCTAAAGAGAGTGCGGCCGCAGAAATTTCACCTTTATCGCAACTGCACGGCCGACAGGATTCCGCATATGAGCACCGAAAAGAAATCAGTGGAATGGGGCACGCGCGTCGGAGTGATCCTAGCCGTCTCGGGATCGGCCGTCGGTCTCGGGAATTTCCTGCGCTTCCCCGGGCAGGCGGCGGCGCATGGCGGGGGCGCCTTCATGATTCCCTATGTCTGCGCGCTCCTCCTCCTCGCCTTGCCGATTGGCTGGGCAGAATGGGCCATGGCGCGCCATGGCGGGACGAAAGGTTTTCATAACGGCGCAGCCATCCTCGGCGTCTGCGGCCGAGGTAAAATCGCGCGCTACTTCGGAGTGCTCTCGATCCTCATCCCGATGGTTGTCTACATGTACTACGTCTACATCGAGGCGTGGTGCCTGCGTTACGCCTGGGAATATCTGATCGGCGGCGTGCGGCTGAATGGCAGCATCGCGGAGCAGGTGACGGCGGCTGCGACCTTTTTCGGCAGCGCGACCGGCACGAGCACGAACGGCGTCCTCAACATGAGCGCGGTCTTCTGGCTCATCGTCGTGGCGCTCAACATCATCCTGGTCTATCGCGGCTTGAAGGGCGGGATTGAAAAGTTCTGCCAGTTCGCCCTACCCGCGATGGCAATCCTGGCCATCATCGTCTTGATTCGCGTCCTCACCCTCGGCACGCCCGACCCGACTCATCCCGGCCAGAACGTCCTTAATGGCCTTGGCTATTTGTGGAATCCGGATTTCTCGAAGCTCTCCGATTTCGAAACCTGGCTCGCAGCCGCCGGACAAATCTTCTTCAGTCTCTCCGTCGGCTTCGGCGTGATTTTGAATTACGCCTCGTACCTGAAGAAAAAGGACGACGTCGCTCTCTCCGGGCTGACCGCGAGCGCGACGAACGAACTCTTCGAAGTTGGCTTCGGCGGTTTGATCACGATCACCGCCGCCTTCGTTTTTCTCGGGGCGAGCGGGATTGTTGGGACGAGCACTTTTGGGCTCGGATTCCAGACGTTACCGGTCGTCTTCCACCAAATGGGCGTGGCCGGACCGTGGATCGGATTCGCGTGGTTTTTCCTTCTTTTCCTGGCCGCCATCACCAGCTCAATCTCGATGTTGCAACCGGCAAAGACGTTCTTCGAGGAGGCACTCGGCCTCACCCACGGGAAAGCGATCGCGCTCACTTCCGTGATCTGCGGCATCGGTTCGCTCTGGGTTATCTGGTTTAGCAAAAACACGCAGGCGCTCGACACGATGGATTTCTGGGTCGGCACCTTCTGCATTTTCCTGCTCGCGACGGTCCAGATCATTTGCTTCGGCTGGGTTTGGGGGACGGAAAAAGGAATGATCGAGCTCGATCAGGGCGCACTGATCAGGGTGCCGCGTATTTTCATGTTCATCATGAAATGGGTCGCGCCGGCTTATCTGCTCATCGTCCTCGGCGGGTTTTGCTATTCGCAGTTGCCGGGGAAATTGCGCGACATTGCGGGTAACCCAATCCAGCTCTGGACGGTGCTGATTATTCTCGCGACTGTCGTTTTGCTCGTGGTCGTGCTCGCAATCGGCGAACGCCGCTGGCGCGCCGCCGGGCTCGATGTCGATGGGCGCAACGATTGAGAGGAACTAACTGAATGAACACCTGGGGTTGGATTTTCATGCTTGTCTCACTCGCCCTCGTCTGGTTCACGACGATCTGGGCCTACTGCAGATTGTTAGGCGCGCCGCGCGAAGAGCCGCGCGATCAATCCTGAACGCAGAAACACGAACGGCCGCCCGCCGGCGTCCGTTTGCCTAACGACAAGCCGGCTTACCGCGAATGATCGCCAGCACCATCGCCGCGATGCCCGAGATCCCGATGCTTTTCGGAATCCCGGTCGATTTCATCTTATTCGCCCTCACCCTCCTCGGCGTGGCCGTCTTTCATCATCACACGATGCGGGTCGCGCTTACCGGGCTGGTCACGATCAGTCTTTATAAGATCTTTTTTACCGGCTTCAAAACCGGACCGGGCGCGAGTGGGTTTCTTTTCCATCTCGGACACGAGTGGGTCATCCTGCTCAACCTCTTTTGTCTCCTCACCGGCTTCGCTTTGCTCGCGCGTCACTTCGAGAAAAGTCACGTGCCGGTCGTGCTCCCGAGATTTCTGCCGAGCGGCTGGAAAGGCGGCGTCGCCCTCCTCGCCGTCGTCTGGATTCTCTCGTCCTTCCTCGATAACATCGCGGCGGCCCTAATCGGCGGCGCGATGGCGCACCAGCTCTTCCGGGCCAAGGTGCATATCGGTTACCTGGCAGCGATCGTAGCGGCTTCCAATGCCGGCGGCGCCTGGAGCGTGGTCGGCGACACCACCACCACAATGATGTGGATCGATGGCATTTCCCCGCTCACCGTCTGCGAGGCGGTGATCGCGTCTTCGGTTGCGCTTTGCATCTTCGCGGTCCCGGCCGCGATTCTGCAGGATAAATATTCGCCGAACCTCGAGCACACCCACGAACACACCCGGATCGATTGGGTGCGGGTCGGGATCGTCGGGCTGATCCTGGTTCTCGCGATCGCGACCAACGTCACGATCAACACTTCCTTCCCGAGATTCGCCGACCATTTCCCGTTTATCGGCCTGGCCGTCTGGTTGGCGATCCTGCTCTCGGTCGGAGCGCGCCGGCCGGATTGGGAATTGCTGCCGGAGACGGTGAAAGGCTCGATCTTTCTCCTCTCACTCGTCTTGTGCGCCTCGATGATGCCGGTGGAGAAATTGCCGCTTGCTTCCTGGCACAGCGCGCTCGGCCTCGGCTTT
>DASXDC010000354.1:0-6249 GCA_036490855.1 Chthoniobacterales bacterium | reverse complement strand
GCGCTCACGTCCACGACGAGCATGACGGTGAGCTCGCGTTCCTCGGTGAATTTCTTGACGAAGGCATTCCCGAGCCGCGCAGTCACATTCCAGTCGATCGCGCGAATCTCGTCGCCCGGCTGATATTCGCGCACGTCTTCGAAATTCATCCCGCGCCCCTTGAAGACGCTGTGGTAATCGCCGGCGAAAGCCGATTGCACCAATCCCTTCGTCTTGATCTCGAGGGCGCGAATCTTCTTCAGAATCTCGGCCGGCGTTCGTTGGTCGTCCGAGTCGATGCGGCGGGTTGGAATGCGATCGCGAATCACGGCACGGGCAGCCCTGCAAAGATGCGTTCGATTACCGTCTCGCTCGTCACGCTTTCCGCCTCCGCTTCGTAGCTCACGATGATGCGATGGCGCAACACGTCGGGGCCGATGCTCTTGATGTCCTGCGGCGTGACGTAGCCGCGACCGTTCAGGAATGCGTAGGCCCGGGCAGCGAGTGCAAGATAGATCGTGGCGCGCGGGGAGGCGCCATAACGGATGAGGCCGTCGAGTTCGAGCCGATAGGTAGCCGGCTCGCGCGTCGCCCAGACAACGTCGACGATGTAATCCTTCACCCGATCGTCGATGTAAATTTGGTTCACGATTTCGCGCGCCTTGATGATCTGGTCGGGTGAAATAATCGCGTCGACATGGAGATTGGGCGCCGAGGTCGCCATCAGATCGAGGATGCGCCGCTCTTCGGCTTTAGCCGGATAGCCGACGTTTAGTTTTAACATGAAACGATCGAGCTGCGCTTCGGGCAGCTGGTAGGTACCTTCCTGCTCGAGCGGATTTTCCGTCGCGAGAACAAGAAACGGATCAGCAAGGGGATAAGTCTTGTCGCCGATCGTGACTTGGCGTTCCTGCATCGCCTCGAGGAGCGCGCTCTGCACCTTGGCCGGCGCGCGATTGATTTCATCGGCCAGGATCAGGTTCGAGAAAATTGGCCCGAGCTTGGTCGTGAATTCACCGCTGCGCGGATTGTAGATGAGTGTGCCGATTAGATCTGCCGGCAAAAGGTCGGGCGTAAATTGCAAACGCTGGAAGCCGGTCTGGATCGCAGCGGCCATCGTCTTGACTGTCAGCGTCTTGGCCAGTCCAGGAACGCCTTCGAGCAGGATGTGGCCGTTGGCGAGCAAGCCGAGCAAGAGCCGGTCGACCAGATATTTCTGGCCGACAACGATGTGGCCGACCTGCTCGCGCAGCGGCGGAATCCATTGCCCCAACTCCTGAACCTGTTGGGTAATCTCCTGCGTTGATCTCATAGGCATGGTGAGACAAACCCGCACGAAATGCGTTCGAAGAAAAGCCCGAAGTCGATCGATGACTGGGGCGCGGCTGGGCCGGCCAGATGTCTGTGTTTTCGCAGGCAAAAGGCGGGGCACCGACTCGCGCCCCGCCTCTTTAACTGCTCGTTGCCAGAGTTACTTCTGCGCCGCCGTATCGCGCAGATTGCGAATCTTATCGTGCGCGCTTTTCACTTCCGCGGATTGGCGCGTCACCATCTCCTTGATTGGCATGGGCAGATCTTTTTCCATCGCGTCCTTGTAAGCCGCGACGGCGGAATCTTCACCCCGCTCTGCTTCGGCCAGGATCGCGTGACGATCGCGATTCGTGACCGCGCTTTTCACGTTGATCCAGGCGCGATGCATCGCGCCCGACGCGCTGCTGGAATCTTCCGGGTCGGGCTCGCCCAGTTTCACGACTTCATTTTGCAGTTCGCCGGCAAACTTCGAGCGCTGCAGGGACAGCGTGTCGAACATCGTTTTCAGTTGCGGATCGTCAACGCCGCTGGCGGACTGTTTGAATCCTTCCTGCCCGTCTTTCAGCGTCTCGATCAAATTGTTCAGTGTCGAAATAATTTCCTTTTGTTGGCTCATGTAATGGAATCGGAATCGAGCCCGTGCGCGCGTCCCTGCGCTGGACAATTACGCGCATTTCTCTCCGCCCGTGCGATTTCTTATTATGGAACAAGACGTTAAAGGAAAAGATCTGACCAAAGAAGCTCCGCGCAGCCCGAAGACTAGGGTGGGCGATTATGTGATTCTCGGACGCACTCTCGACAAATGCCGCGCTCTGCTCGCCGGCGATATTGGCGAGTACCATTTCGATTGTCCGCTCGACAACATGCTCTTCGGCTGGAAGGGAATTACGGGCGACGATTTCAAAGCCGCGGTCGCGAAGGGTGCGAGCGATGAGGAAATGGCGAAGTGGGTCGACGACCACGGCACTCCGAAGACCGAGGCCGAAAAATCCGCCTGGCGGGACGAGATGTTAAAGTCCAACCCGCATCACAATCCCGAGAAGCGGGAGTGGTATGAAGAACAACTGAGGAAGCTCGATCTCGATCCGTCCACGACGCCGCTCTTCGATTGGCTGGAAAAAGACGACAAGGTCAGCTACCAAAAAGCAGCCTAACGACTGCCTAACGACGCGCCGCTCGAGCGGCGCGTCGTCCTTTTGCGGGTGAATGCGTTCCGCATCCGTCGCAGGTCCCACTGCCCGAGACAAAAAAGGCCGTTTCATTCCTCAGTTCCGTTTAACAGAATGCTGGTCGCCGCCGCGTTTGATCCCGATGGGAATCTCACTCCAACCACAGCATCTCAACCGCTACCGACAGATTGCGTGGATCTTGATCAAGTACGGCCGGTCCGATCTCGTGAAGGAAACCGGCCTTTCGGAAACCCTCGCCGCCGAGCAGCGCCTCGCTCCCGCCGAGGCCGCGAAGGCAAACGAGCTGGCTGACGATCTGGAAAAGCTCGGCCCGACTTTCGTCAAACTCGGCCAACTGCTCTCTACCCGGGTCGAGTTGCTCCCCGCCGCTTATCTCGAAGCCCTCGCCCGGCTCCAGGACAAAGTGGAGCCGTTCGGGTTTGAGGAGGTGGAGAAAATCGTCAGCTCCGAGCTCGGCGCCCGGATATCAAAAGCCTTCGCCACCTTCGAAGATCAGCCGATGGCGGCAGCGTCGTTAGGCCAGGTCCATCGTGCCACTCTGCGCGATGGGCGTTCGGTTGCGGTCAAGGTCCAGCGCCCGGGAATTCGCGAGCAGATGGTGGAGGATCTGGGAGCGATTGAGGACATCGCGGAGTTCCTTGATCACCACACCGAATTGGGGCGTCGCTACGAATTTTGCCAGATGCTCGAGCAATTTCGGCGGAGCCTCTTGCAGGAGCTCGATTACCGGCAGGAGGCGGCGAACCTCAGCACCATCCGCGAACAGTTGCGCACCTTTCCGCACATCATCGTCCCGGCGCCGATCGCCGATTACTCAACCTCGCGCGTCCTGACGATGGAGTTCGTGCCAGGCAAAAAGATTACCGATTTAAGTCCAATCGCGAGAATGGACTTCGACGGCGAAGCGCTCGCCGAAGAACTTTTCCGCGCCTATCTCGAACAGATTCTGGTGCACGGCTTTTTCCATGCCGACCCGCATCCCGGGAACGTCTTCATCACGCCCGACTACCGGATCGCCCTCCTCGATCTCGGAATGGTCGGTCGGATTCTCCCGAGGCTGCAGGAGGATTTATTGCAGCTCCTGCTCGCGATCGCGGAAGGCCGCGGCGACGAAGCGGCCAACATTGCGATCAAAATCGGCGAAAAGAAGGACGACTTTAAGAGCAAGGAATTCGTTCGGCGGATCGGCGAAATTGTCGCGCAACAAAAGACGGCGACCGTCGAGCAAATGCAGGTCGGCCGCCTTGTCCTCGAAGTCACCCAAACCTCGGCTGAGAGCGGCATCCGCGTGCCGCCCGAGCTCACCATGCTCGGCAAAACGCTGCTGAATCTCGATCAAGTCGGTCGCGCCCTTGCTCCGGAATTCGATCCGAACGCCTCCATCCGCCGCAACGGCGCGCAGATCATGCAACAGCGCCTCGTCCGCAGTCTCTCGCCGGGAAATCTGTTTAGCGGAGTGCTCGAGTTAAAGGACCTGGTCCAGCGTCTCCCGGCGCGCTTGAACAAAGTGATCGACGCGGTCGCGAACAACGAATTCAAGGTCAACGTCGACGCGATCGACGAGCGAACTCTGATCGAAGGTTTCCAGAAAGTCGCGAACCGAATCACGGTCGGACTTATCCTCGCTGCGCTCATCGTCGGCGCGGCGATGCTGATGCGGGTCGAGACGAGCTTCCGCATCTGGGGTTATCCCGGGCTGGCGATTCTGCTCTTCCTCCTCGCAGCCGGCGGCGGCGTCGCGCTGCTCATCAACATCCTTTTTTACGACAAGAGCAACCGGCCTTGAGCGCGGTTCGCTTTCTCTAACAGCGAACCCAGGGACTCAGCGAGGCTGCGTATTTTCTCGCTCGGCTCCGATTCCCTGCAAAACCTCTTTCGTCTCGATCTGCTGGCTTCCCGTCCGCCTTTGCTGTAGTTGCTCCGCCTTATGAGATTGGTGTGCACGGCCGGAATCCTTGCCCTCTTGTTCTCGCTCCCGGTGTCGTTAGGCGCGAAGCCGGCTCGGCGGGTTTTGAAACCGGAGGATTTCGCATCGATCCGCGACGTCGATGAACCGAGCCTTTCTCCCGACGGTCAGCGACTGGTCTATGTCGTCGGGACGATTGATTTGAAGAAAGATAAACAGCCGAAGAATCTCTGGCTGGCGAAGTGCGACGGCTCGGAAAATCGCGCGCTTACCTTTGGCGATAATCAGCAGACCCATCCGCGCTGGAGCCCGGATGGGAAATGGATCGCCTTCCTCACCGGCCGCGGCGACGAGCATGATAATGATCAGCTTTGGATTCTCTCGAGCGAAGGGGGCGAAGCGGAGCAGTTCACCCACGAGAAAGGGAGTGTCGACGATTTTGCCTGGGCGCCGGACTCGAATCGGCTCGTCCTCGTGGTCCACGATCCCGACCCGCGTGACGCGGAAAGGAAGCAGAAGGAAGACAAGACGATACCACCGCTCGTGATCGACCGCTTTCAATTCAAGCAGGACATTGAAGGTTACCTAACGAATCGTTGGTCGCACCTGAAGTTGCTCGACCGCTCGACCCGCAAGGCCGATCTCCTAACGAACGGCGAACATGACGACCTTCTGCCCGCCTGGTCTCCGGATGGAAAGCAGATCGCATTCGTCAGCAAGCGCGGTGTCGAAGCGGATCGCACCGAAAACTGGGATGTTTACCTGGTCGAGCCAAAACCGGGCGCGAAGGAGCGCCAGCTCACAACCACGCCGGAAGCCGACGCGCATCCGGATTGGGAAAGCGCGCCGGCCTGGAGTCCCGACAGCAAAACGCTCGCCTACGTTCACGGCGGAGATCCGAAGAAGATCGAATATGCCACCCATTCGCTCGCGATCATGCCCGCGGCCGGCGGCGAGCCGAAATACCTGACGGCAAAGCTGGATCGCAACGTCACCCAACCGCGCTGGTCGCCCGATGGAAAGTCGATCGATGTTCTCCTGGAAGACGACGGGGCCGAGACGCTGGTGCGCGTCGCGCTGGTGGGCGACACCCCGCCGACTTCGATCGTCGGCGGCCGTGGCCGAATCACCTCCTACGATCTGAGCCCGAGTGGGCAGATCGTCGTCCGCGCCAGCACGCCCGATCGTCCTAACGAAATCTTTCTCGCCCACGATCAGGACCTGACTTGCCTAACGAAACAGAACGATCCGTTTCTCGCCCAGATTCAGCTCGGCATGGTCGAGGAAACCAAGTGCAAGAGCTCCGATGGAATGGAGGTGCATGGTTTCCTCGTCCATCCGCCTAACGAAAAATCGGGAACGAGGCTTCCGGCGATCCTTCGTCCGCACGGCGGCCCGCAATCGCAGTATGCGAGCGAGTTCGATTTCGAGAAGCAGCTCTTCGCCGCCAACGGTTACCTCGTCGTCCTGCCGAATCCGCGCGGCTCGACTGGCCGCGGAACCGATTACGCGATGGGCATCTTCGCCACCTGGGGCAGCGTCGATGTGCAGGACGATCTCGCCGCGGTCGACGACGCGATCACGCGAGGGCTGGCCGATCCGGAACGCCTCGTCGTCGGCGGGTGGAGCTACGGCGGCATGTCGACCAATTACCTCATCGCAAGCACGACCCGCTTCAAGGCCGCGGTCAGCGGGGCCTCGATCTCGAACGTCCTCGCGGGCTATGGGACCGATCAATACATCCGCGACTACGAAAACGAGCTGGGCCGGCCGTGGGAGCATCCGGAAGTCTGGCAAAAAATTTCGTATCCATTTCTTCATGCCGACAAGATCAAGACGCCGACGCTTTTCCTTTGTGGCGAA
>DASXDC010000353.1:0-3147 GCA_036490855.1 Chthoniobacterales bacterium | reverse complement strand
GACCGATTCCACCGGCAAGACTCATCCCGTGATGTGGCCGACACCCGCCGCCACTCCCGTGGATCTGATCACGCTCGACCCGTTATTTAACTCCGCCAGCGTCTATGGGATCAACAATCTCGGCCAAATCGTCGGCGAATATTTTCCCCAGTAAGGCGCCGAAGTAGCGGAAACGCGGGCGGAATCGACGACCGGTTTCCGCTTCCCGCTTTCCGTTTCCCGCTTTATAAGCGGCCCCTCATTGTCCCTTTGCTTCCCATCTAATAGAGCAACTGCACCCCGCAGTAGCCGATCAGCGCCAGCCCAGCCCCAGTCGGGGCGCGGACGTCATGGCCGACTGACGCAATCCAGAGGAAATGCGCGTTCAGCTCGTGGCGGAAGCCCAGATTCACCGTCAGGGTATCGCGCGAAAAGCTGGTCCGCGACGTGCCATGCAACTCGGCCAGCAGCTCCGTCTTTTTGCTCACGTTCCAGCCGCCGATGATGCCGTAGAGCCATTCACTTCGGCCCACGCTGCTGAGGAGCGGGCCGAACTCGAGCCCGACTCCGCCCTTCCCGATCGTCTTCGCAAATTCCACCGGCAGCTGAAAACGCGTTCCCGGGTCTGCCAGGCCACGCCGGACGGAGCCATGGATCGGATTAAAGAGCAGCCGCGGAAAGGAGGAGAGGGCGAAGCCGGCTTCGTCTTCATCGACGAAGCGCCATTTCACGGCCGCTTCCGCCCCGCCGAGGCCGCCGATCAACCCGTGATCGCTCCGCTTCAGAAGCCCGGCCGCCGTCTGCAGGGTGAGCTGGAGGTGATCGCCCAGCCCGTAATTCAGGTCGAGCCCCGGCGCATCGAGCGCCCATTCGCCCGGTCGATGTTGAAACGCGATCGGCAGGTTGATCTCCCACTTTCCGTTCCCGGGCGTCCCGGGATCGTCCGTGATCATCGGCGGGCCGCCCTGCGCTCGCGCGAGAGGAGCGGAGGCGAAACCGATCGCGCAGGCCAGGAGCAGAAGACAACGCACCATTCACCTATTCAGACCGCGGCGTTACCCCTCAAGCGGTTTCCATCCGTTTCCGTCTGGCGGAAAAGCGTTCGTTATTTCTGTCCGTCCGCCTTGTCGGCCGCGCTCTCCCTCGCCTGATCCGCCGGCGTCTCTTTGCTCACCGCGACGATCCCACCCGTTTTCGCATTCACCAGCACCTCCGTCACATCCCTGCTGCCGGTCTGCACGAGATCGAACGACCAGACGAGCGCGTGGTGTTCGTTCTCAATTTCTTCGCTCTGGACCTTCCACCCCGGGACTTTCGCGAGCGCGATTTTTTCCGCCTGCCTCCTGGTGATCTTGGCCTGCTTCATGAGTTCCGCTTCGCTCGGCGCGGCCAACGCAGTGGCCGTAAGACCGAGCACGGCAGCGGCGGAAATTGTTCTCGTAATCAGATGAGAATTCTTCTTTTTCATAACAAGTTCGACCTGATCGAGTCCGTCGTGTTCAGACTCATTTTGATCTGGCAGTCGCCGGCCCGCTCTCTCGCCTGTGGCCACTATGCCGAAGCGATTGGCTGCATCGGCAGCTATTATTCTGCTCTCCTGGGCGGGTGGAGATTTTCCGCGGCGGCGAGCTGAGAGGGATCGATAAGTCGGAAGCGACTTTATCAAAGTCAGAAGCAACTTCAGCCTGAACTCGACCCGGCCGCCACCATTAACCAACAACAAGTAACCAATAACGCGCAGCGAAGCTGCGCATTTTCACCTCGCTTCCCTCAAACCGTTTGCTAGAACCGTATCCGCGTGTCTTTTCTTAGCGGCGCCGATCTCGGCAAACTCATCGCCGCCGGCATTCTTACCCCCGTCCTTGGTCTCATCGGCACGAAGGTAAAGGAATTATTGGAAGCGCGCGACGTCCGGCAGCAGTCGCAGCGCCTGATGCAGGAAGTGACCGAACTGCTCGCCTTCGCTGAGACTCTGCAAAAGGCATCCAACTCGGGGACCGCCTTGGAAAATATCCCAACTGAATCAATCGCCACCCTCCAGGCAGCCATCGCCGAGAGAATCAAAACCGCGGTCAACCACATTTCGCCCTCCTACGCCCAACGAGTCGAGGAACGGCACCTGGCCCGGGACATCTTCGACCGGCTTTTCTTGCTCCATCGTCCTTTGACTTGGTGGGCCTGGCCCGTGCATGCGCTCTATTACTGTCTCCTCGGCATGCTGGGCGTGGTCGGCACCATCACCATCGGCGATTTTCACACCCACGACGCCCATCGCTGGGATGACATTACCGCCGGCGTCTTCCTCATCGTGCTGCCCTTGATCCTCCTCAATCTGCTGGCCAACCTCATCGATCGCCGCCGCCGCTCAAATAAGCTCGCCGCGCCCTCGCTGGGAGACTTGCCATCTCTGGCAAAATAGGCAAACGCCCTCCGCCACCTGGCTCTTAACTTTCCCTCTTCTCCGCTTTAGCTCTTCAGGATGTCAGCTCTCAGCTTTGCTTGTCCGCCTTCTGACCCCTGTCTTCCGGCATCAGCGTTCGAAAGCCCGACCTCGCCTTCGGCTGCGTTACGCAGCTTTTCGGACAACGGCCGCGTCCCGCGACAGCCAGCGGAAAACTGCGCGCAACCCCAGAAGGAGCTACCCGGATTAGGCCCACGCTTCGCGGTTCGCTTCACCATTCCGGAGCCACACTTGGGACAGACCGGCGCGGCGTTATCTTGTTCGGAAACACCCGCGGCCGCGATGCTGCCCGAAGTCTGGACGCCACTGATTAATTCCAAGAGAGAATCCTGATCGACCAACTCGATCGGCTTGCCCTTGGCAAAGGCGACCGCCTCCGAAGTAAACCGCGTGGTTGCGACCAATTTCGCCGCGCTCGCGTTCCGATCGTGGAGCACGCCATACAGCTCCCGCACAGTCTGGACCGGGACCGGCTTGGTTTTCCAGCGCTTGCATTGCACGAGAACGACCTCACGACCGCGCCCGAGGACGAGATCCACGCCCCCATCTGCGCCACCGCCGAGCGATTCCTCGACCTTATAACCCAGGCGCCGATAAGCCTCACCAAGCAGATTCTCGAATCGCTTCCACGGCAGCTCGCGGAGCGAGCCGAGATTGGTCTGTTTGTCGAGGAGGAGTCGATTCGAGAGAGCACGAATGGCGGACAA
>DASXDC010000352.1:0-9790 GCA_036490855.1 Chthoniobacterales bacterium | reverse complement strand
CGGCAATGTGGACACGCGTAAAGATAGCGCCGCCGCCGGCGATGGATGGGGAAGGGGAGAGTGTGGCAGCGCGCTTCCCCCGCGATCCCAAGATCCGCGCAAGCGCGGCGCCACTCCGTCCCGTGCGGCGCGATTCGACGCCGGCCGGCGCGGCTTTGCGCGAGGAGATGGGCGAGCTCATGGCGCAGAGTGCGGTCGATTTCCGCCTCGCCATGGGCGGCGAGCCGGCAATTGAGGAGAATCCGCGCGTCTCCAGATTCGGCCCGGCCGGCGGTGGAGCGAAGCCGGCGCGACCACTGCACAGAAACGCGCCCGGCCAGAACGGTCGCGCCCTGCCCGAGGAGCAACACGCGGGCGAGCGCTTCGAGCGTCGAATCGCGCCCCGCAGGTTTCTCCGGAATCGCGGGAGCGAGAGAAAACTCGAGCTGGCTAAACGAGAGCATGGTGCGCCGGGCTTTCCGCCCCGCGGCGGCTTCGCCGTTCCACGATCCGCGCGACGGCCGCGATCGTCGCGTTGATCTCCGGCAGGGTCGTTTCTTTACCTAACGAGAAGCGGATGGCCGAGCCGGCCCGCTCCGGCGCGGAGCCCATCGCGAGCAGGACGTGCGAGGCGACGATCGAACCGACCATGCAGGCCGAGCCGCTCGAGGCGCCGACGCCTTCCAGGTCGAGCGCCATCAGCATTGTCTCGGAGGAGAAACCGGGAAAACTGACGTTGAGCGTATTGGCGAGACGGGGCGCGCCGGCGGCGTTTTGGCGCGCCTCGGGATAGACGCGCTCGAGGCCGAGCCAGAGCCGATCGCGCAACTTTGCCTCGCGCGCCTGCTCGTTAGGGAGGTCAACCAGGATCTCCTCGGCGGCTGCGGCCATTCCGATGATGGCGGGCACGTTCTCCGTTCCGGGACGGCGGTCGCCCTCCTGCGCACCGCCGAATTGGATCGAGTCGATCGGCAATCCCGCCCGCAGATAAAGAAAGCCCGCGCCTTTCGGTCCGTAAAACTTATGCGCGGCGAAGCTGGCCGCGTCGGCCATCAGCGGCTCGTTCAGTTTCCCAAAAGACTGCACCATGTCGCTCTGCAGGAGGACGCGATGCTCCCGGCAGCGTTCCGCGATTTCCGTCAGCGGCTGGATGACGCCGGTCTCGTTATTCGCCAGCATGATGGAGACGAGCGTCGTCTCGGGCCGAATCGCGTCCGCCAGTGCATCGGGATCGATCAAGCCCTCGGGAGAAAGCTCCAGCCAGGTAATTTCAAATCCCTCCCGTCTTTCCAGCTGCTCGAGAGCGTGGAGGACGGCGTGATGCTCGGCCCGATTGCTGACCAGATGCTTCCCGTTAGGCGCATTCCGGCGGGCGAGGCCGAGGAGGGCGAGATTGTTCGCCTCCGTTCCGCCGCTTGTGAAGATGATCTCGTGCGGTTTCACGCCTAACGAGCACGCGAGGCGGTCGCGCGCGTCATCCAGCGCCGCGCGTGTTTCACGCCCGGCGCGATGGACGCTCGATGGATTTCCAAAGTGCCGACCGAGATACGGCTCCATCGCGCCCCGGGCCGCTTCGCTCAGCGGCGTGGTCGCGTTGTAATCGAGATAAATCATCGCGGGAGCGATTCGGCGGCCGCAGTCAGGACGCGATTGCGTTTCAGCATCACCTGAAAATCCTTCGCGTCGTAAGCCACGAGCGAATCGGCCGGTACGCTCTGGGTCAGGAAGACGTTGCCGCCGATCGTGCTCCGCGCGCCAATCACCGTCTCGCCGCCGAGGACAGTCGAGTTCGGGTAGATCGTGACGTTATCCTCCACGTTCGGATGCCGTTTGCCGCCTTTCTTGATGTGGCCCTCCTCATCCTTCTGGAAGCTGCGCGCGCCGAGCGTGACGCCGTGATAAAGCTTCACATGCGAGCCGATGATGCAGGTCTCGCCGATGACCACTCCGGTTCCGTGATCGATGAAAAAGTGCGATCCGATCTGCGCCCCCGGATGAATGTCGATCCCGGTCCGGCCGTGGGCCCATTCCGTCATCATCCGCGGGATGAGCGGCAGATCCATTCCGTAAAGGACATGGGCGAGGCGCTGGATCGCGATCGCCTCGAGCGAGGGGTAGGCGAGGATGATTTCCTCGAAACTGGTCGAAGCCGGATCGCCCTCGTAGGCGGCGTCGATATCCGTCCAGAGCATCTCGCGGACAGTCGCGAGTTGGGAAAAAAAGTGGCGCAGGATGCGGTCGGCGTCCGGCTCGACCGAGCCGTTGCGACCGCGGCGGGCGAGACTCTTGCACATCTCCGGGTGGAGACGGGCGTGGAGAGAACGGATGCGGCTGCGGGTGAGATCGGGCAGATCGCCCGGATGCACGATCGGCGCGCCGTGGAAACCGGGGAAGAGCAGGCTGAGCAACTCGACACAGGCGGCGTCGATCGCCGGCCGCGAAGGGAGCGTGGCGGCGACATCGAGATAATTGATCCCGCCCCCCGCGCTGTAGGTGCGGAGGAGAGCCTCGGCCGGGTCGTCGTTAGCTATTTTTGCCATCGCCGCCCACTATCGCCGACTCGGCCGCGGAAGAAAACTTAAAAGGGGCGCGCAAAAGGGAGCCGAGGATGCTGACGCGGCGGATGCCGGGCCGGCGTCCGCCTCCGCCGACCGGTTTCGCCTAAAATGCTGGCCGGGAAGCCGTAACAAACGGAAACGCCCGGTAAAGCGGGCCATTTTTCTTCCCGACCTGCTCATTTTGTTAACCGACTTTGCGACAATGTCGGTTAACAAAGCGGCAAAGTCGGCTTGCAAAGCGACGATGTCGGTTAACAAAGCGGCGATGTCGGTTTGCAAAGCGGCAATGTCGGTTAACAAAGAGGCGATGTCGGTTTGCAAAGGGGCGATGTCGGTTAACACCGGAGGCAAAGTCGGTTTGCAAAGAGGCAATGTCGGTTAACAAAGCGGCAAAGTCGGTTTGCAAAGAGACGATGTCGGTTAACAAAGCGGCAAAGTCGGCTTGCAAAGAGGCGATGTCGGTTAACAAAGCGGCGATGTCGGTTAGCAAAAAAGCACTGCCGGTTTGCAAAATCGCCCTGCTCCGGGACGAAGGATCGCAGAAAAGGGCCCGCCAGCCCGCCGACGTTGCAAAGACTCGCGCGCCTCCCTAGTCTGTTGCTCTGACATGAGTTCTTTCTCCATTCACCCCATCGATCCGAACGAAATCGCCGCCCTCCTTCATGCTTCGCACGCCGACCCCTTCCGCGTCCTCGGACCGCACGCGGCGGGAGAGGACCTCGTGATTCGCGTTTTCCGACCGGAAGCGAAGGAAATCCAGGTGGTGGCGGGGAACGATCTGGCCCGTGTTTTTCCGGCCGAGCGGCTCCACATCGAGGGTCTTTACCAGGCGACGGTGCCGAATGCGTCGCGCGATTTTTCCTATCTCGTGAGAGTGATCGGGTTCGACGGCTCGGAGCAGCTCCTGCGCGATCCCTACAGCTACGGGCAAATCATGGGCGAGGTCGATCTGCACCTTTTCGCGGAGGGGAATCACAGGAAGCTTTATGAGAAATTCGGCGCGCACCTGCGCGAGATCGGCGGTGAGCGCGGCGCTTACTTCGCCGTCTGGGCGCCGAACGCCGACCGGGTCAGCGTAGTGGGTGATTTTAATTTCTGGGACGGCCGGGTGCATCCGATGCGCAAGCTGCTCCCGAGCGGGGTCTGGGAAATTTTCGTTCCCGGGGTGAAGGAAGGCGCGCATTACAAGTACGAGATCAAAACGCGCAGCGGCGCGCTGCTCTTGAAGAGCGATCCGTTTGGATTCTTCAGTCAGCACGGTGTCCAGACCTCTTCGCTGGTTTACAATCTCGAGCGTTTCCAATGGAGCGACGAGCAGTGGATGAGCGAGCGCCGGAAGAAGGAATGGCAGCGGAGCGCGCTCAGCATCTACGAAGTGCACCTCGGCTCCTGGCGGCGGAAGATCGAGGAGGGGGATCGCTTCCTCAGTTACATCGAGTTCGCGCAGACGCTCCTGCCATACGTGATCGAGATGGGCTTCACTCACATCGAGCTGCTCCCGATCGCGGAGCATCCATTCGAAGGTTCGTGGGGTTATCAGGTGACGAATTACTACGCGCCGACGAGCCGCTTCGGGAATCCGGATGAGCTGCGCCATTTCATCGACGCCTGCCATCGCAACAGCATCGGCGTGATCATGGATTGGGTGCCGGCGCACTTCCCAAAGGACGCCCACGGCCTCGCCGAGTTTGATGGGACCGATCTCTACGAGCACGCCGATCCGCGACAAGGCGAGCACCAGGATTGGGGCACGCTCATTTTCAATTTCGGCCGGAACGAAGTGCGCAATTTCCTGACCGCGAACGCGCTCTTCTGGCTCGACCAATATCACATCGACGGGCTGCGGGTGGATGCGGTCGCCTCGATGCTTTATCTCGATTACTCGCGCCAGCCGGGGCAGTGGATTCCGAATAAATTCGGCGGCCGGGAGAATCTCGACGCCGTCTTTTTCCTGAAACAGACTAACGAACTCTGCTACGAGGCCTTTCCCGGGGTGATGACGATCGCGGAGGAATCAACCGCCTGGCCGGGGGTCTCGCGCCCGACCTATCTCGGCGGCCTCGGCTTCGGCTTTAAGTGGAACATGGGGTGGATGCACGACTTCCTCCATTACATGGCGCTCGATCCGATCTATCGGCGCTTCCATCAGGGCAATGTGACCTTCTCGATCATGTACGCTTTTCAGGAGCACTTCATCCTCGTCCTGAGCCACGACGAAGTGGTGCATGGCAAAGGATCGCTGATCAACAAAATGCCGGGCGACGAATGGCAGAAGTTTGCCAATCTGCGGATGTTCTACGCCTGGATGTGGGGGCATCCGGGGAAGAAGCTGCTCTTCATGGGCGGGGAGTTCGGCCAGGCGCGGGAGTGGAATCACGATCGAGCTTTGGATTGGGAGCTGACGAACCTTCCGCATCACGACGGCCTGCGTCGCCTCGTCCAGCATCTCAATTACGTTTACCGGAGCGAGCCGGCGCTCTGGGATCGCGACGACTCTCACGAGAGTTTCGAGTGGATCGATTTCCACGATGCCGATAACAGCGTGGTCGCTTTCCTGCGTCGCTCGCAGGAAAACGAGATCGTCGTCTTCGCCGTCAACGCGACCCCGATCGTGCGCTACAATTATCGGCTGGGCGTGCCTAACGACGGCTTCTATCGCGAGATCATTAACACCGACGCCGAGACCTACGGCGGAAGCAACGTCGGCAATCTCGGCGGGCTCGAAGGGGAGGCGGTCGAGTGGCAGGGCCGCACCCATTCCATCGTGGTGAACCTCCCGCCGCTCGCGGTCGTCGCGTTCAAACGCGAGGCCCCGGATTCAGAGGGCCTGAGCTGATTAACGCTTAACGTCAACGCTTCCATTTCGGGCTTGACCCCTTTCGGCCGACCGCGGACTCTCGGCGCCTTTATTGCAAGAACATGAAACACGCCAAGTCCGCCTTCACGCTCATTGAGCTTCTCGTCGTCATCACCATCATCGCCATTTTGGCCAGCATCGCGTTTCCGGTTTTCAATACCGTGACGGAGCGGGCCAACCAGACGAAGGACCTGGCAAACATTCGCCAGGTCGGGGTGACGCTGAAACTTTTCGCGAGCGATCACAACGGCAACTTCCCGGTGACGAAGGATCCCGACGGCACCGGCGCACCCGATATCACGACGGCCAATCAGGCTTTCCGCACTCTCTTCCCCACCTACCTGAGTAACGAAGAGATTTTCTCCGTGAAAGGCTCCGCCTACACCAAGAACACACCCGACAACGTGATCGATCAGAACCCGACCGGCGGCAATTACAACCAGACCCTGAAGGCGGGAGAAAACAGCTACGCCTATATTCTGAACCTGACGGAAACCTCGAACCCATCGTTGCCGCTCGTGGCTGATGGTTTCCAGGATCCGGTTGGCACACCGCCGATCTACCCGACCGACAAATCGGTCAAGGGCGGAGTCTGGGGCGGAAAGTGCGCGATCGTATTGAACTGCGACGGCAGCGTGAATAATCTGAACTGCAGCACGGTCACTGCCACCACCTACGCGCCGATGAGACTCCCAAGCACCGGTGGAACAACCAAGATCAACCTCTTCGCCACGACCGACTCGAACTGGCTCGGAAGCACCAACACCGCCGTCAATCCCGAATAACGCCGGAGCCCGGAAGCGCTATCCGACCGGCGGCACCTCGGAGTCGAACTCACCGTCGCTCACCCGAGTCCGAAGAGCCATTCCCGGCCTAACGGCCGCAACGGAACGAATCAGGTTTCCCTCTCCGTCGCGCGTGATGCTGTAGCCGCGCCCGAGCGTTCCCTCCGGTCCGAGAAGACGGAGCATTCCGGCGGAACGTTCCCAGCGCTCCCGCGCGATCGTTAGGCGCTGAGTCACCCGCTCGCCGAGGCGGCGTTGCAGCTCCTGCAAACGCTGGCGGCGCGCGGCCAGTTCGCGTCCCGGGTTGTGGGCTTTCAGGGCCAGCTCCGCGGTCGTTAGGCGATTCCGCTCCGCCAGGCGCCGTCGTTCGAGGGAGCGCTGAAGCGTTTCGCGCGCGAAGTCGAGCTGCTGTTGCGTTTCTCGCAGCCTGCGGCTCAGCTCGCGGAAGAGCGTCTTTTCCGAGACCGCGCTCAATTGTCCGCGCGCTTGCGCGAGAAAACTGCGCCAGCATTTCTCGAGACAATTCCGCAGCTCCGCCACCCGCCGTTCCAATCCGCGCACATCGGGCACGATTAGTTCCGCCGCCGCGCTCGGGGTCGGGGCGCGCAGATCGGCCACGAAATCGGCAATCGTGAAATCGACCTCATGCCCGACGGCGGAGACGACCGGGATCGTGGCGTGAAAAATTGCCCGGGCCACGATCTCTTCATTGAACTCCCAGAGATCCTCAATGCTCCCGCCGCCGCGCGCCACGACCAGGACGTCGAGCGCTTCCCAGCATTCGTTAGGCGCGCTCAGCTCGCGAATCGCGGTCGCGATCTCCGCCGCTGCGCCCGTCCCCTGGACGCGGACCGGGTTGATCAACACGTGCACGCCGGGCGCGCGCCGACGCAGGATGTTGAGCATGTCCTGAATCGCCGCGCCGCTCGGCGAGGTGATGATCCCGATCCGGCGCGGAAATTTCGGGAGCGGACGTTTCCGCGCGGCTTCGAACAAACCTTCCGCTTCCAGTTTGCGCTTCAGCGCTTCGAATTTCGCCTGCAGAATGCCGAGCCCGCGAGACTGGAGAATCTGGACGCTGAGTTGATACTGCCCGCGCGCCTCGAAGACGGTCACATTGCCGTAGACCTGGACTTGCATTCCATCGCTCAGCGCCGTCGGAAAGGGCGGGAGCGTGTTGCGAAAAATCACGCAGGAGATCGCGGCCCGCTGATCCTTGAGGGTGAAATACTGGTGGCCGGACGGATGCTTTTTGTAGTTGGAAATCTCGCCCTGCACCCAGACGGCGCCGAAGCGCGTCTCGAGCAGGCCGCGAATCGAGCGGGTCAGCTCCGCGACGGTCAGGACCTTCGCGACGTTAGGGAAAAAATCGGCGTCGGGATTCATGAATCGCGGCGTGGAAAGGGTCGGGGAGCGCGTGCGCCCCGTAAGCCGACGATGGCGCACCGCTCTCGCGCACTTTGGAATCGGATGAAAGTTCGTTTCGGCGGGGCGCCGAAACCAGCGTGCGCGGCGCACGCGCTCCCCGGCAAATTGCGGCGCATGGCTATGCCTCGAAGAGTTCGTTCTGCGGACCGACCGGCGGCTTGATCCCCAGTTTTCGGTAGGCGTTAGGCAACGCCACCCGTCCCTGGGCGGTGCGTTTGATGTAACCCTCCATGATCAAATAAGGCTCGTTCACTTCCTCGAGCGTGCCGGCTTCTTCGCCGATCGCGACCGCGAGCGAGTTCAGGCCGACCGGTCCGCCATTGAACTTGTGGATCAGCGTCTCCAGGATCCGCTTGTCCCATTCGTCAAAGCCGTCGCGATCGATTTCCAGCATCGTTAGGGCACGATCCGCCAGCTCGGCCGTGATCCGGCCGTCAGCCTTTACCTGCACGTAATCGCGCACCCAGCGGAGAAGATTATTCGCCGTCCGCGGCGTCCCGCGGGTGCGGGTCGCAATCTCGGCCGCGCCTGCCGGATCGATCTCGACGTTCAACAATCCCGCGCTGCGCAGAATGATCTTCTGCATCTCCTCCGCGCTGTAATAATCGAGCCGGGCCGTCATCCCGAAGCGCGAGCGCAGCGGCGCGCTCAACATCCCGGAACGGGTCGTCGCGCCGATCAGAGTGAACTTCGGGAGCCGGAGTTGCAGGCTCCGCGCCTGCGGTCCCTGGTCGATGATGATGTCGAGTTTGTAGTCCTCCATCGCCGGGTAGAGATACTCTTCGATCGTCGGCTGGAGCCGATGAATCTCATCGATGAAAAGGACGTCGCCCTTTTCCAGACTGGTGAGCAGGCCCGCCAGCTCGCCCGCCTTCTCGATCACCGGTCCGCTCGTGTTCTTGATGTTCACGCCCATCGCGTTCGCGATGATGTGCGCGAGGGTTGTCTTCCCTAAACCCGGCGGTCCGCTGAGCAGGATATGCTCGAGAACGTCGCCGCGTTTTTTCGCCGCCTGCACCAGCACTTCGATCCGTTCGCAGACCTTCTCCTGCCCGGTGAACTCGCTGAACATCGGCGGCCGGAGCGAAATCTCGAAGGCCGGATCAGGTGTTGGAACTGCGTTTGCCATGCGGGGAAATTAGACCGGATTTACCGGATGAGAAGAAGCCCGAAGTTGCGCTCCGACCGATTCCGTTAATCCCGCGAATCCTGTCTCTCTTCTTCCAGATTTTTCGTCAGGACCAATTCCGTCCCGCGACTGCGGAGGACGTAATCGACCTGATCGAAAGCATTCCGGATGAGGTGCAAGCCGAGTCCGCCGGGCCGAATCAAATCCGCCGGCCGGCTCGTCATCGTCTGCGGTTTCATCTGCTTCCCGTAATCGCGCAGGCGCAGACAAACGCAATCGATTCGGCCCTCGAGCGAGAGCGATATGAGTTGATCCTCCCGCAGATGATAGGCATAACGAATGATGTTGGTGCAGGCCTCATCCACTCCCAGCACCATCAGCGTCCGCTGGCGCTCGGAGAAGGGGAAGGCCTCGAGAAAGCCGCGCACGCATTGCCGCATGAGGGCGAGATTTCCGGTGTGACTGGAGAATTCGATTTTCTTTTTCGTCTTCTTCATTCCGGGAGCGCCCCTTCCGCCCATCGCGCTCGCTGGCTGGAAGCTGGCGAATTTCATCGCCGGTGGCAATGACATTTCCGCCATCTATTTCGCTCTTTTCCTGAAACGACGGCAATCTCCGTGCTGGCAATCCCTTTCGCGCCATGCACTATTTCGCGCATGTGGAAATGGCTCTTCGCGCTTCTCCTCTGCGTCACGCCGGCTCTGGCTCAGGAACGGCCGACCGCCTATGAAGCGATGCGCACCGTCGGCACTCAACTCAATCGCGACCTCGTCAATCACGTCATCTCCGTTACGGGCACCAACGGCGCTTCGCAACCCGAGACTTGGAAACTATTGCTCGACGATCCGCAGGCCCGCGGCGGCGTGCGCGAAGTCGAGGTCGGCAACGGACGCATCACTTCCGAGCGGACTCCGCTCCGCTCCTCAGTCGAAGGCTCGTTAGGCGCGCCGATCGATACCGAGAAATTGAATCTCGATTCGAGCGGCGCTTTCACTCTCGCCCGGCAGACGGCGCAGAAATCGCACATCGCCTTTTCCACCGCCGATTACACCCT
>DASXDC010000351.1:0-10822 GCA_036490855.1 Chthoniobacterales bacterium | reverse complement strand
CCGAACCCGCGAATGAGTGACGAAGAACGGCTTGAAGCGCGGTTCGTCGCGGCGGCGAATCCAACTGACAAGGTTCGGCATCGGCGAAATTGCGATTGATGACTGGAAGTGTAAAGCGGGTCGTGGTGAGGAAGAAGGTTGTCAACGATTCGAAACGGCCTTACCCCTTCGGACGGCAACAACCCAGGAGCATAGAGATGGCAACGAAAAAGTCCAAAGCACCACGAAAAACATCCGCCGCCAGCAAAGTGCGCGACCTTACGACACGAAAAGATCCGCGCGGCGGCGCTCAGAAAAAAGAGGGACCCGACCAGATCGATATGACGCGCGGCACCCTGCGGTCGCGGGCTGGCAAGACACGCTTGTCGTAAAGTAACTTTCCCCTAACGAATCGGATTCGCCCGTCGGCCCTAAATCGGCGGGGCAAGAGCGTCGCGTGGGCTCGCACCCAAGAACGCTACCCTGATCTCGGTATGCACGATAGTCGCCAGTTCGCGCCCGCTCTTATCACGACGGAACTGACTCACCGCTACGGTGAGCGTGTCGCGCTCGACCGCGTCTCCCTCCAGGTCATGCCGCGCGAGATTTTCGGTTTGCTCGGGCCGAACGGTGGGGGCAAGACAACTCTCTTTCGCATTCTTTCTACGCTCGTTAGGCCAACCAGCGGCTCGGCCACCATCCTCGGGCTCGATCTTTTGCGCGACCGAGAAGGGCTGCGACGTCGGCTCGGGGTCGTCTTTCAAGCGCCGAGCCTCGATAAGAAATTGAAGGTGCGCGAAAACCTCGTGCATCAGGGTCATCTCTATGGCCTGTCTGGTGCGCCGCTGCGTGAGCGAGTCGATCATCTTCTGCTCGAGTTCAACCTGCATGATCGCGCTCACGATCTGGTCGAGACGCTTTCTGGCGGACTGCAACGCCGGGTCGAGATCGCCAAGAGCCTGCTGCATCGCCCGGAATTCCTCCTGCTCGATGAACCGTCGACCGGTCTCGACCCCGGCGCCCGGATCGATCTCTGGCAGACGCTTTATCGCCTGCGTGATCAGCAAAACGTGACGGTCCTTCTCACCACCCATTTGATGGAAGAGGCGGAACGCTGTGACCAAGTGGCGATTATTGATCAGGGCAGGATCGTGGCCGAAGGCGCACCGGAGGAATTACGCGCCAAGGTCGGGGGCGACGTGGTTAGCGCACGCTCGCGCGATGCGACGTCGTTAGGCCAGAAGATCGCGGAGTCGTTAGGCGTGGAAGTTGGCATCCTGAATGACGAAGTGCGGATCGAGCATTCTGATGGGGCGGCATTCATCGCTCGACTGGTGGCGGCGTTTCCGAACGAGATCGATTCCGTTACCCTCGCGAAGCCGACCTTGGAAGATGTTTTCATTGCGCGGACCGGCCGGCGTCTGAGCGAAGACGAAACCGGCTGAGCGCGCCGTGCGGCGCTAGCCGATCGGACGCGCTTCCGCCATCGCGGACTGGCGTTTGCCTAACCAAATGCTGAGCCCGCACCAAAGAGCGGCGAGCGGCGCGGCGACAAAGGAAATCCCCGTCAGGCCAAGGCCGAGCCACGTGAGCAGGGTGTAGGACCACGCGCCGACCTGATCGCCGGCGCGATAGACGAACGTGTCGATGAAGCTTTTCGCTTTGTATTTATCCTCGCGCCGCAAGACGGTGAAGAGCACCTCACGAGCGGGGCGGGTGACGGCAAAGTTTCCGGCGCGTCGCAGCACCTGGAAAATCGCGAGCAACCCGAGGACTGGGACAAATCCCATCCCGAGGAAACCAAGCAGGCTGAGGACGGGCAGAAATGCCAGGGTCAGGCCGACGCCGAGCCATTTTAATAGACGGCCGGTAACGAAAAGCTGCACCAGGACAGTGAGCGTGTTCACCGCCAGATCAAGTTGAGCAAAAAAAGCCGTCCGAGTGACGCGATCGTGGAATTGATGACCGGTGATATCGGCCTGCTGGAAATAAACAAAAGTTGAGGTGATGGCGTGGAGGAGCATGAAGAGGCAGATGCCTAACAAGTAAGGCGAGCGGAAGACGTGGGCGATGCCGGCGATGATCCCGCCGCCGATCGGCTTTTCTGCTCCCGCTTTGTCGTTAGGCGGGGCGCCTTTCTCTGCGTCCGGCGTCGGAGGATTGGCCTCTTCAACTTCGGCGGCGGGGAAAAATCTCACGCACCAGGGCGCGATCTCGAGAAGCGCGGCAGTGACGAGAATGAGATTGGCCGCGCCCAGCCGATGGACGAGCGAGGCGGTCACGATCGGGCCCGCGATTGCGCCCAGCTCGCCGCCAACGGCGATGAAAGCAAAGAGACGTTTCGCCTGTTCGCTATCGAAGACGTCGGTCATGAAAGCCCAAAACATGGTGAGGACGAAAAGATTGAAAACGCTCACCCAGACGTAGAAGGCGCGTCCGACCCAGACATTCTGCGCCGGACTGGCGAAGCGCATGAGCAGATAAAAAATGATCAGGTTGGCGATGAAAAAACGGTAGGCGATCGGGAGAAAGCGGCGGCGTGGCATGCGCGCGACGATGGCGGAGAAGGCGGCGTTCGCGAGCAGCATCGCGACCAGCGTGCCGGTGAACATCCAGGAGAGGTTCTCGACTCCGCCGGCCGCTGCGATGTCGTCCCGGATCGGGCGGATAACGTAATAGCTCCCGAGGAGAACGAAGTTGAAAAGACATGCGAGGAAGAGCGCCCGGACTTCGTTAGGCCGAACATCGACGATTTTGAGGAGAAGCGGTAGCGCGCGATTCATGCGGCAGCTGGCGCGGAGTTTAGCAGGAGAATAGCGGTGAAGCCGATCGACCAATGATCGCGCGGCGGCTTCTCCGGCACCGCGTTACTTCTCCTTTGTTTTTTTGTGCCAGGCCGCGAGCACTTCGGCTTCGCGCTCTCTCGTTAGGCCGGCGCGTAATTTTTCCTGCCGTGGTGGCGGCTGAGTCTTGAACCAGGCCAGCGTGTCGCGAGCCGTCTCGGCGAGCGGGCGAAAGGTGAGGCCCCGCTCGAGCGCGCGTTTGATGCTGACGGATCCCAAGCCTCCGTCTTCACCGGTCGGAGGTACCCAGACTGGCATATCCGACCAGGGAGCGACCTCGTGTTGCGCGAGGAAATCCGCCGGCACCCAGGTGAACTGCGCATTCGAGTGGAGCGCTTCTTTGATTCCCTCCAGCATCCCGCCGACCGCAAGAGGTGTGGCCGGACCGGTGGCATTGTAAATACCGGTCGCATCTTGTTCGGCCATTCGAATCGTCCATTCCGCGAGATCGCGCGCGTCGATGAATTGGACCGGATCGCTTTTCTCGCCAGGTGCGAGCACTTCGCCCCCGCGATCGATCCGCACCGGCCAATAGGTGAAGCGATCGGTTTCGTCCCCGGGACCGACGATCAACCCGGGACGGATGATGAGCGATTTCCCGGGAAACCATTTCTCGACTTCTTTCTCCGAGAGCGCCTTGAGCGGACCGTAGAGCGCAAACTTCGATGCAATGACGGAGTCGCGCGTCTCCTGCATTGCGTCTTTGCCCTCGTATTTGGCGAGCGGCGCAGTCTCATCGATGCCGGAGGTCGGGATGTGGCTGTAAACGGAAATGCTTGAAATGAAGATGTAGCGATCAACGTTGCCCTTCAGGATTGCAGCCGCGTCGCGGATCCATTTGGGCAGCATCGTCGGATTATCGATCACGACATCCCATTTGCGGCCTTTGAGAGCGTTGAGATCGCCCGTGTTGCGGTCGCCCACGAGTTGTTCCACGCCTTCTGGCAAAATACGGGGATGCGTTTTGCCGCGATTGAACACCGTGACTTTATGGCCGCGGGCGAGCGCATATTTAACCTGATCCGGTCCGGTAAAGCCCGTCCCGCCAAGGATCAAAATATGAAGCGACTTCGGCGCTTTGCCGACATCGCCCGAGTGGTCGGCGCGATCGTTGGCTGGAAGCGGCGAGGACGATTGATCAGCGGCGGACATCCTTCCGATAATCGTGGAAGTGACGAGCGCGGCAAGGAGCGAAAGCCGAAGCGAAAACGAGGCGATCATGGTTGTTGTTATCTGTTAACGGTTGCCGGTTTGGTCGAGCAATCAGCGTCGTTGTTGAGCGCATCGAAAGCTCGAGCAGACGCCGGCGACGAAGAGCTTAGCAGCGGATATGCCAGCGTCATCCGTCGATCGTAAGTGCTGAATCTTCAATGCCCTTCGGCAGAGATGAACTCGGCTCACAACGACGTTTCATCCCGCACGCGGGAAACGCCGATGCCGTTTTCGGAATGACGGGAAACTTTGCCTTAACGATTCGCTTGAGCTCAGAAAAAGTTCATCAACTTTCGCAAAACCAAAACGGTTTGAGCGCATGGGCATGGTTCTAGCTTTTTACGCCGTCGTGCTGGAACACACACTATCCGAAGAGGAGCGCAGCCAGATTCTCCAGACGATTGAAATGTTTGAGGTCATCACTCAAACCCAACAGGATGATTATCAATCGCTGGAAATCCTGAAGGTCGCCTACCAGAAGCTCGGCAAGACTCCCGAAGCGGTCCGAATTTCTCGACGGCTCGCGGAAGCCTATTTCACCGTCGGCTCATTTTCCCTCGCGATGCAGGAATGCGAGGCGGTGCTGGCTGCGGAACCAAACGCTCCGGAGATGCTGGCGATGCTCGGTGAAATCGAGGCAAAGCTGCACCAGGTCGGCAAAACCAAAGCGGAAGCCGGAGCCCATAACGCGCTCATTGTTTCGCCCGTGACCGACGCGGCAGACAGCGGCCTGCTCGAGATTGGCGGGCGCAACGCCGGCAAGGCGCGCAATCCCATCTCAGTGGAGGACGCAGAAGCCGGCAATGAGCAACTCGCGAAATTTTTAATCGTTCAGCAAATGTTCCCGGAGGAGGAAGTGAACGCCGCCCTCGCGGAGGTGAAGGAAGCCGATAGCGCGATCCGCGGACAGATGCTGGCCAGCTCGCTCCTCGAAATTCTTTGCCGGGGAAACGATGAGCAAATGGAGCGTGTGCTCTCGGCTCTGATCGACCGGACGAAGTTCGGCTACGTCCCACTCGAATATTACGACATCGATCGCCAGGTAGTGCGGATGTTATCCGACGACCTGACGGTGCACCGGCTCTTCGTGCCGTTCGACTTGATCAGCCGCACCATCATGGTCGCAGTCTGCAATCCATTCGACGCCGCGGCGCGCGAAGCCGTCCAGCAGTCGCTCGACTACAGCGTCACCTGGTATCTGGCCAAGCCGGCCACAATCATCAAGACGCTGCAGGACGTCTACAAATTGGAGCCCCGCGCCTGAGGCGTTCACGACGATGAGAAGTAAATCTTTCGGAGAACGCATCGCCGATGTCCTGATCGAGGACGGCCTTCTCCTTCCCAATCAGCTCGACGAAGCGATCAATATCCAGAAGCAGCAGGGCGGCCGGCTGCTCAAGATCCTGACCGACAAACAATTTGTCAGCGACCAGGACATGGCCTTTTCGATGGGCCGTTGTCTGAACACGCCACCGGTTCATTTATCCAAACTGCGGGTCCCGGAAGAGATCATGAATCTCGTCCCGCGCGACATGGCGAAGACGCACAAGCTGGTGCCGATCGCGCGCCTCGACCGGAAGCTGTTCGTCGCCATGGCCGACCCGACCAATGTCCTCGCGGTCGACGACCTGAAGCGCCGCGTGCAGATGGAGATCATCCCGATGATCGCGACCGAGCGCGCGGTCAGCGACGCGCTCAGCGGCGTGCACAACACCGGCGCGCAGATGAGCGAAGTGCTCAAGCAGGTTTCGGAAGAAGTCGCGAGTGACGTCGAAGTCCAGTCTTCCAAACGCGAAGAGATCGATCTCGATCGGCTCGCGACCGACAGCGAGGAAGCCCCGGTAATCAAGATCGTCAACCTGATCCTGGCGCAGGCGATCAAAGAAAAAGCTTCCGACATTCACATCGAGCCGTTCAACCGCACGCTCAAACTGCGCTACCGCATCGACGGCGAGTTGGTCGCGGCCGAATCGCCGCCGAAAGCCCTGCAGCTCGCGATCACTTCGCGCATCAAAATTCTCGCCGGCCTTAATATCGCCGAACGCCGAGTGCCACAGGACGGCCGTTTCCGCATCAGGGTGATGGGCAAGGAAGTCGACCTGCGTATTTCAATCCTGCCCACCTCTTATGGTGAGAAGGTCGTGATTCGTATTCTCGACAAGTCGGCCCTCGCCGGCAGCGTTGACACGCTAGGCATGGATGAGGAAACGGTCGCGCGTTTCAAGAAAGCGATCGACGCGCCCCACGGAATGATCCTCGTCACTGGCCCGACCGGCTCCGGAAAAACGACCACGCTCTACTCGGTGCTGCAGGAACTTAATAGCCCAAACTACAACATCGTGACGGTCGAGGACCCGATCGAGTACGAACTGATGGGTGTCAATCAAGTCGCGGCCCGGCCTGATATCGGACTCGATTTCGCGAGCGCGCTGCGCTCCATTCTGCGCCAGGACCCTGACATCGTGATGGTCGGTGAGATTCGTGACAACGAAACCGCCGACATCGCGGTCAAGGCAGCGCTCACCGGTCATCAAGTGCTTTCGACCCTGCACACGAACGACGCTGCGGGCGCGATCGCGCGACTCGACGATATGGGCATCGAGCCGTTCCTCATTTCCAGCTCAGTCATCCTAACCTGTGCGCAACGACTCATTCGGCGAGTTTGCAGCAATTGCCGCGAGGAATTTGTCCCCGAACTCGAAATGTTCAGCCGACTGAACATGGAGCCGGCGGAAGGCACGACGTTTTATCACGGCGTCGGCTGCGACCGGTGTAAAGGGCGTGGCTATTCCGGGCGGGCGGCGATCATCGAAGCGCTCCCAGTGAGCGAGGCGATTCGCCGATTGATTATCAAGCGGGCCTCGGCCGCGGTGATTAAAAACCAGGCCGTCAGCGAGGGGATGAAAACGCTTCGCATGGTCGGGATCGACAAGGCGATGGAGGGAATCACGACGCTGGAGGAAGTCTGGCGCATCACCGCTGAGGATCACTAGAATGAACTTACCGTTTCTCCGCTTCTTTAAAAAAGACAGTGCCCCAGCGACCGAAGTCGAGGCCGCCCCGCGACGGATCGTGGCGATCGAAAAGCCTGCTTCCGAGCGTCTCGGCAAAACCGTGATGCCCAACAGCTCGCGGGTGATTGGGTCGGAGCCAGTTCGAAATTTTTCAGTTCCACCGTCGTCGAGTGCCGGACATGCGATCGCGCCGCCGCCGGTTCCGGTCACGGCGCCCACGCCGGTTGCCCCGCGCAAGATTTCGTTAGGCGCGAACGTGGGCGAAGCTGCCATCCGCATCGCCGACGCGGGCGAACGCACGATCGCGCTGCAACTGGCTGATCTCATCCCGCACATTCCAGAGGGAAAACTCGCTCCTGTGCAGATCGACCCTCATCACCGCGTCTTGTTCAACGCCTCCGAGATGGAGCGGGGGATGGCGATTGGTCGTCCGACCGTTCCGCTGCGTGCAATCTATCAGCAGGTTCCGGAATTTTTCACCGCTGAAATCGACCAGGCCGACAAGACTGAAGTGACCCTGCCCTTCGGCAAAGTGCTCGAACAGTTTGCCTCGCTACAGGTGCGTCCCGACCAAGTTTCCGAGGAGACTGTGCCGGTAGTCGACACGCCATTCCTAAAAGCCGCAATCGAAGACGGTGAGCGACTCGGAGTCTCGGTCGAGCCAGAGCCGAAAGCGCGGTTCGAGGCACCGTCAGCAACGACCGAAACCGCTTCTGTCATTCCGAAAAAAATTTCGCCGCCAATGCCTTCACCGGCGTTGGAACCGAAGCCAGTCAAACCAATTGGTCTTTCCATTCCCTCTGCGGAAACGAGCGGCAACGCACCCACTGCGCCCGCTCCCATTCGCCTTGAAGTGCCGACGACTCGGCCGCCGCTCGTCCCGAAAATTTCACCGAACGGAACGGGCGCGCCCGCCTCTGAGAGAGTTCCAGCCTCAAGTGGGCCGTCCGTTCCCACTCCCTTGCCGTCGCCCTTCGCTCCCCCGCCCGCAGCGCGCGTTTCATTCAAAGTCACCCCTCCCTCGAACGATCTGCGCGAGCTGTTCGCGCCGAAAGCGCCGGCCGCGATCTCGCCCGCCAGCACCTCCACATCGTCGCCGGCGAATGACGGCCCGCGGGTGCGGCTCCCGCTGCGCAACGTCCTGCGTGGGATTCCCCCCTTCCAAATTTCAGGACCGGTCGAGGAAGTGCCGGAGAGCGTTGAGATCGAATTTCCGTTCTCGATCGTCGAGCCGCAGTTGTCGTTAGGCAAAATTTCAGTTTCGCCGGCGCAATTTACGGCTGCTCTGCCGGAGGAATTTCGCAGCCGCTTCCAGCTCGAGGACCGCGAGATGCCGGTCGCGCTCCCGTTGCAGGACGTGCTGGCGCGTTTGCCTAACGAGAGTATTCAGCTTCGCGGCGATCAGGAAGAAGCAGAGGTCGCCCATAATTTCGAAACACCTTTTAGCCAAAAAGCGGCTGAGGACGCGGCGCGCTTCCAGCCGCCTGCTGCGCCGATCGCGAGGAAAGCCGAACCGATTGCGTCAAATCTCGCGGAGTCCGCACCTGCGCCAATCAAAATTGCATTCCCGACCGGGCCGGAAGCGAAGCCGATCGCGAAAGCAGAGGAAAAATCGGATCCGAAATTAATCGTCGCCCGGGCGAGCACGCTCCCCGGCGTCAGCTCCTGTGCAGTTGTTTTCTCCGATGGACTCAGCCTCGCCGGGAACATCGCCGCCGAACACGGCCTCGAACCGCTCTGCGCGATGGCGCCTTCGATCATGAAACGCATCGGCGACCAATTAGCTGCGTCCGATCTCGGCTCGGTCAACAGCGTGACCCTTTCCTGCGCGAACACGTCGATCAGCTTTTTCGCCGAGGGGAACATCTGCCTCGCCGCTCTCCACACCGCCGGCGAGCTGACGAGCGAAACCCGACTCGGCCTCCATGCCACCACGCAAGAGCTGGCGCGGAACTACACCCAGCCCGCAGCTGCCTAACGCCTAACGACACGCCATGTCCATCATCAACTACGCCAGCCGCGAGATTCAGTTCAAGATCGTCTATTACGGTCCGGCGCTTTGCGGGAAGACAACCAACCTCGCCTACATTCACGAGCGGATCAGCCCGGCCAATCGCGGCGATCTCGTCTCGCTCGCGACCGCCGCCGATCGCACCCTCTTCTTCGATTTTCTTCCGCTCAACGCGGTTGTGATCAAAGGCTTCGTGACCAAATTTCAGCTCTACACTGTACCCGGGCAGGTAATCTATAACGCGACCCGCCAGCTCGTCCTGCGGAGCGTGGATGGGATCGTCTTCGTGGCCGATTCTCAGTGGGAGAAGATGGAGGAAAACGTCGAGAGTTTTAAAAACCTCGAAGCCAATCTCGCCCAGCAAAATCTCTCGCTCGATGAGATCCCTTACGTCCTGCAATACAACAAGCGCGACCTCGCCAACATCGCGCCGACCAATTATCTCGAGTTCCTTTTGAACAATCGCAAAAAGCGAGTGCAGAGTTTCGAAGTCGTCTCGAGCACCGGCCAGAATGTCTTCGCGTCGCTCAACGCCGTCTCACAGATGTTGCTCCACAAATTCAGCAAACAGGGTGACGCCGCGCCTGACAACTCGACCGCTCCCGTCGCAATCGATCCGACCCTTCCGAAGGTCAAGACACCGTCTGGCCTATGAACAGCATTCCTGCGCTCACGATCGAAAACGTCGCCGCGCTCGACGGCATCCTGGGCGACTTTCTGCAAAAGGCGGATGCCGAACTGACGGTCGTGATCGATCGCGGTGGCAATGTCATCTCACAATTCGGCGACGTCTCGGTCATGGACGTCACGATCATCGCCGCTCTCGCCGCCGGCTCTTTCGCCGCGACTAAGGAACTGGCGCGCCGCATCGGCGAAGTGGAATTCAACGCTCTCTACCATCAGGGCAACGGTAGCCACATTTTTATGAATTCGGTCGATGACAACACGATCATGATCACGGTCTTTGGACCGCGCACGACCGTCGGCCTCGTCCGATTTTACTCCGCCGCCACCGCCCTCGCGGTCTCGGAGATGTTGAAATCGTTCGACCATTCTGGCGGTCACGGCTTCACGTTTGACGCCGCCGATGTGATGTCGACTCCGATTTTCATCGATCGTTAGGCGCCTGCTCCGGTTGCGGATTCCAGACGATGCGGGAAATTCTCCCGCACAGTCATGGCGGTTCAATTTAGGGATTATTACGAAACGTTAGGCGTCGCGAAAACGGCCAGCGCCGACGAGATCAAGGGCGCTTTCCGCAAGCTCGCGCGCAAGCATCATCCCGACATGGCGAAGCCGAAGGAAAAGGCGGCCGCGGAAGAGAAATTCAAGCAGATCAATGAAGCTTACGAAGTTCTGAGCGATCCAGAGAAGCGCTCGAAATACGATCAGCTCGGCGCGGATTGGAATCAGCCGGGTGGATTTCAACCTCCACCCGGTTGGGGCGGTGGCAGGACGCCTGGTGGCGGCGGCGGTTTTCGTCGTTATGCCGGCGGCAACGGCGGCGGTGTCGAGTTTGAATTCGGCGGAACGGGCTTCAGCGATTTCTTCGAGGCGTTCTTCAGCGGCGGGCGCGGCGAATCTGCTTTTGGCGGTGGCGGCGGTTTCGGACGGCGGCAGGCCACTGCCGAGCGGGGGCAGGATGTGGAAGCCGACATCATGGTCACACTCGAGGAGGCGCTTAATGGTTCCGCCCGGCAGATTTCCCTGCGCCGGAGCGACTCGGAAAAAGTTGAGAGCTATCAGGTTAAAATCCCGCGCGG
>DASXDC010000350.1:0-3641 GCA_036490855.1 Chthoniobacterales bacterium | reverse complement strand
CCGGCGAGAAAGCGAAGGCGTTGGAGGAACTCACGCGCGTCCAAACTCAGCCCTCCTACCTGAGCTACGGACAACTGCAGCTCAACCCTCTCTGGACGCCACTGCGTGATGAGCCGCATTTTCATAAGATCGTCGACTCGTTCGCGCCTCCGTCTCCCTAAGCGGTGTGCGGCGGGACGCTTTCCACTTTGCCTCGGTAGCGCAGTGGTGTTTCATCAGCTTTTCGACCCAGGCCGTCACCGGAACTGATGAAGAAAAAATCAAAGATCGTAGTGTTGGGAGCCGGCGGCCGACTGGGAGCGGCGCTCTGCCGGGAATATAGAGGCGAGTTTAATCTCGCCAGCTTCAATCACGCCCAGCTCGATCTTGCTAAACTCGAAGATCTGCGCGCGACGCTCGCGCCGCTCTCCTTCGACGCGCTCATTAACACCGCTGCCCTAACGAACGTGGATTATTGCGAGACCCATCGCGAAGAAGCGATGCGCTTGAATGCCGAGGCGCCGCGCGTCCTGGCGGAGATCTGCCGCCAGAAACAGGCGCGGTTCGTTCATCTCAGCACTGACTATGTCTTCGACGGCGAAAAGCGTGTCCCCTACCGCGAGGAGGATGAGGTTGAGCCGATCAGCGTTTACGGCGAATCGAAACGCGCCGGAGAATTGCAGGTCCTGGAGGCGAACGCTCGCGCCCTTGTCTTGCGCGTCTCGTGGGTCTTCGGTCCGGATCGACCGAGCTTCGTCGACGCGATCCTGCAACGCGCGCGAACCGAGGAAACCGTTGCGGCGGTCGCGGATAAATTTTCCACGCCCACGTATACTCCGGATATTGCCGCGCTCCTCCGGCCGTTCCTCACGGAGCAGGAGATCGGCGGCATTTTGCACATCGCAAATCGCGGGGCGTGCAGCTGGCAGGAATATGCGCAGTGGGCGCTCGATTGCTGCCACCAGCTTGGCCTGCCGATGAGGGCGAAACGTGTCGGAGCGATGTCGTTAGGCGAGATGAAGAACTTCGTCGCGCGCCGGCCGGTCTACACCGTTCTGGCGACGGAGAAATATGAAACACTGACCGGTGTGGCGCCACGCGACTGGCAGAACGCGGTCGCGGATTACATTCGCCGGCATTTCGCCGGCGACCGCGCCGCGCAGCCTCGCCCAGCAGGCAGTTGACAACATCTCGAGCCTCGGGTTTGATCGCGCGCAGGATGAGAACTCTTTTTAGTGCGTGTGCGCTCGCTCTTCTTACCTGCAGCGCCGCGCTCGCTGGGATGGAAGAACCCAGCCCGGCCGTCGCCGCTCCTGAAGCGCGCGACATTTTCGAGCGCGGGTCGAAGGAATTCCAAAATGTGACCGGCGCGTATTTCTATTTCGACACTGGGCCTAACAATCGCCCTTCGATCGACTATTCGCTTAACAGTCTTCGCCTCGGCGTGATGCTGAACGATCCCGCCGGGCCGAGCCTGCTCCGGGGCAACTTCGAGCTCCTCGGTGAGATTTTCGCCGGCCCGGTGGTGGAAGGCCCGGGCAATGTCCTCGCCGGCGCCACGCTGGTTTTTCGCTACAACTTCGTCCAGCCTCACGCCCGGCTCGTGCCGTATCTGCAGATCGGCGCCGGCGGCGTTTACAGCGATATCCCGGAGAAAGAGTCGCGCGGCCTCATCAGTCTGCCGGTTGAATTCAATCTCCAGGGCATTGCCGGCACGCGCATCATGCTGAACGATCACTGGTCGATCACGGTCGAAGGAGCCTATCGCCACATCTCGAACGCCGAGATCAAGAAGCCAAACTTCGGAATCGATTCTGTTGGCGGGAATCTCGGTTTCGGATTCTTTTTCTAGACTTCGCTTATGAAAATTTCTGTCGCGCTTCTCATCGTTAGTCTTTCCTGCATTGTTTCCGTCCGGGCCGCGCTCGAGTGGGAGAAAACGGAGGCGGATTTGCATCCGACGATCACCGACAAGACCGCGGTCGCGCATTTCAAATACAAGAACACCGGCGACAAACCGGTGCACATCGTCTCGGTCCATCCTTCCTGTGGTTGCACGACCGCCGCTCTGGCCAAGGACGTGGTCGCGCCTAACGAGAGCGGCGAAATCACCGCCACCTTCAACATTGGGGGCCGCTCCGGGGTGCAGAAAAAGACGATCACGGTCATGACCGAAGGTTCGGAAGAGCCGACGGTCTTGAAGCTGACGGCGACCATTCCGGAGTTGCTCCAGATCCAGCCGACTTTCCTTTACTGGGCGGCCAAGGATGTGCTCAATCCAAAGACGATCACGGTCGATGTCGGCCAGGGATTTCCGGTCGATAAGTTGACCATCACCTCGACCGACAAATCGATTGCGACTGAAGTCAAACCGGTGCCGGAGAAGAAAGAGTTCCACATCATCGTCCGGCCAACCGAGAGCGGCCGGCCAATCAACGCCGCCCTCACGATCAAGCCCGATTTTCCGAAGGCCCCGCCCAAGGTCTACTACGCGAATCTGCGGGTCGACAGCCGGGCGACGATGCCGCCGAAATAGCTCGTGCGCGTTTCGTTAGTCCGGCAGCTCCTCTTGCTTCTCGGGCTGGCATTTCTTCCCGCGATCGGGCAGGCGATTTACTATCGACAGACCACGCCTTGGGAAAAACAACCGGCTGATCCGGCGGCCGTTAGCCTAACGACAGCGGAAAATTGGGGCCCGGCGGTACTCTGGGTCGACGCGCGACCGGATGAAGATTTCGCCCGCGGACACATTCCGGGCGCGGTCCAGTTGAATGAAGATCGCTGGCAAGACCTGCTCCGCGGGATGTTGGTGATCTGGGCGCCGGAGCGCAAAGTCGTCGTCTACTGCAGCCAGCGAAGCTGCAACGCGAGCCACGAGGTGGCGGAGCGGCTCCGGAAGGAAGTTGGCCTAACGAACATCTACGTCCTGCAGGGCGGCTGGGAGGAATGGGAGAAGGCGCGGCGATGAAAGGCGGCTTTCGCTTTGTCGTTAGGCAAACCCTCGCGGTCATCGTCGGCGCGATCTTTATCTACGCCGGTGCGCTCAAGCTGCTCGATCCACTGCGCTTCGCGACCGATATCACGAATTACCATATTCTCCCCTGGCCGGTGGCGGTGCGGTTCGCCTTTTACCTGCCCTGGCTGGAACTGCTCTGCGGGCTCGCGCTCATCTTCCACCGTCTCTTCGCCGGGGCTTTATTGCTGACGGGCGGAATGATGATGGTTTTCATCGCCGCTTCCATCGCCGCCCGCGCGCGCGGGATCAATGTCTCCTGCGGCTGTTTCGGAAGTGCGAGCCACTCTCTCAGTTTCGCCGGGCACCTCGCGCTCGATTTCGCGCTCCTCGCGATACTCTTTTTCCTCTGGTTCGCCACCTCGGCAGAGCGCCGCGCCTGACGCGGCGATCGTCAGCGTGACGGATCTGGCGGGGGAAGGCGATCGACGACAAGCTCTACATGATCGACACCGCGACTGCCGCGGCCAAGTCGTCAGTGACGGTCTGCACCCTAACGACTCCGCCGGTAGGTGTGGTGCTCTCGGCAGAGGTGAGGCGGGGCGGCCCTAACCGGCGCGGCGCACGATTGAGGAGTGATGGAAACCGCGATTCTTTACGTCAAACGCGGCTGCCCTTATTGCAAAGCCGCGACCAACTATCTCGACCA
>DASXDC010000349.1:0-1576 GCA_036490855.1 Chthoniobacterales bacterium | reverse complement strand
CTCGCCGACATGACGGGCGACAAGGTCTGCCACGCGCTGCTCGACGATGAACGGACTGCGCGCACGCCGGTTTTAATGATGTCGGGCCACCCGACTGAGCTGGCGCGGACCGCGGCAGGATATAAAAATGTAGTCTCGACTTTGCCGAAGCCATTCCTGTCCGGCGCGCTGATCAATGCCGTTGAAAAAACGCTCGCGGCTGGTCCGCTCCCAAAAGCTATCGCTTCTCCCAAACCTGCAACCGCGCCGGCTCCGGCCCCACCGACGGTGAAGGACGAACGCAAACCTTTGTCTTCCAACGGACACGCTCCCGGCTCCGATGGCCCTTCCGCGAAGACTTCGATCGTGACGGAAACGGTCGTCGAGGAAGTTGCTCCCCTAACGAGTCCGGCAATCTTGCAGCGGCCAAAGCCGACGGCTGTGCCAGCGACCGGCCCTCCGCCTTCAGGTGCAACCGCAGACGTCGCGCCAGTGGCCAGAGCGACCGCCTTGCGGTTGACCTTTTCCCTCGAAGTCGTCGCGCTTCGTCTCACCTCTTCGCTGCAAATGGACATTGTCCGATTGAAGCCGACGGATCTGATTGTGGCGGCGGAAATGGAATCGGCTGCCGGCGCGAAGAACGTGATCGAAACCGGATTTCGCCTTGCCCGCATCGAGTTGAATAAAGACGGCGGGATTGAGACCGTGAGGCTGACTCCGACTCGTCAAGGTTTGGAAATGCCCGCGGCCGCTAATTCATTCGCGATCGGCGACATCAATCTGCGGCGGGGGAATTCCCACCTTGATCTCGAGTTCGTCGCCGCGCCAAATCAATCGATGGGCGTGCAGCTATCGGCGCAGTTTGAGTTATCGCAGATCGAGCTTTCGCCGGCCTTCGAGGTCGCGGCGCTGCTCGTCCGTGCCCGTAGCCGGCGCGTTTTTGTCCGCAACAGCCGCGAAGCAGGAACCGCTTTCGAGCTGGATGAAGTGGAACTCGACTCGACCGGGGAACTCCGCCAGCTTCTCGTTAGGCCAACCGCCTGAGCTTCACTTCGGTTGATGCGTGGCGAGAAAGTCGCCCAGCTCTTGTGTTCCGAAATTAGCCAGGACATCGCCATTCCAAACGAGCGTCGGCGTTTTTCTTTGTCCGGAAATTTCCTCCAGCTTCTTCATCGCCTCCGGTGCGCCGCGAACCTCGACTTCCTGATAGCGGATGCCCTGCTGGTCGAGATAGTTGGTGGCGGCTTTGCAATAAGGGCAGCCGCGTTTGACGTAAAGAATCGCAGTTTCCATCACTCCTCAATCGTGCGCCGCCCCGGTTAGGGCCGCCCCGCCTCACCTCTGTCGAGAGCAACACCTACCGGCTGAGTCGTTAGGTGCAGACCGTCACTGACGACTTGGCCGCGGCAGTCGCGGTGTCGACCATGTAGAGGTTGTCGTCGATCGCCTTCCCCCGCCAGATCCGTCACGCTGACGAACGCCGCGTCAGGCGCGGCGCTCTGCCGAGGTGGCGAACCAGAGGAAAAAGAGTATCGCGAGGAGCGCGAAATCGAGCGCGAGGTGCCCGGTGAAACTGAGAGAATGGCTCGCACTTCCG
>DASXDC010000348.1:0-3386 GCA_036490855.1 Chthoniobacterales bacterium | reverse complement strand
CTTTCTCGTCGCTCAGATTGTCAAAAGGCAGGACCGCGATCGACTTGTCCGGAATAGCGGCGGCGGAAGGTTCCGGCGCTGCGGAAGGTGCCATCTTCGCAGCGGTCCCCGTGGCTGAGGCTAGTCGCCAAAGCCGGAAGCCCAGAAAGCCCACCGCAAGCAAAGCGACTACCAGGACGAAACCAATAAACTTGCGGCGACTCCACTGCGGTAGCTTCTCGTTAGGATCGACGTTTCCCGTTCGTTTCATCCCTTCTGGAGTCATCTCGAAGGCCCAGGCAATAACGAGGGCGATGGGGAATCCAAGCAAAGTCACCACGACCACCGCGGTCGTCAGGCTTTCCGGGAGGTGGAGCGCCGGCACGACCGTGGCGGCGACCTGCATGACCAGCCAGCCGACCACGGCATAAGCCACCGCGACCTTATAAACATTGCGCCGCTTCAGTTCGGCGAAGAAGTCGCGCGGATTCACGATTCCGTCGCGGGAAATAAAGCCGCGATCAGCGCCTGGAAACGTGGCTCCGAGCGGAGCGGATCAAAAAGCGGATCGACCTTCATCCAGGTCGTGTCCGGACTTTCCGAACCCTCACGGGCCTTTTCCAGGTAGTCGATCGCCGTCTTCTTATCTCCGAGGCCCGTGTAGATGATCGTGTAAACGTAGTTGCGGACATATTGGCGCCCGCCAATCTCTTTTAGTTTCTGCAAGAGCTCGAGCGCCTTCTCCTTCTGCCCGGTTTCCGCGTAAGCGCGTCCCAGGAGGGCGAGGATTTCCGGATCGTCGTCGAGAGCCGCCGCCTTCTGATATTCCGCGATCGCGGCTGATAGGTTTCCCTTTAGGTAGAGAGCCTCGCCGAGGTTCCAATGGGCATAGGCGAAATTCTCGTCGAGCGCGAGGGTGCGGCGGAGCTGTGCGATTGCTTGATCATAGCGACGGGCAATCGTGTAGTCACCGCCGAGATCGGCATTGATGATCAAAGAAAGTGGATCCAGTTCGACCGCGCGCCTGCCTTGCGCAATGGCTTCGTCAAAACGTCCCAGAGTAACGAGCAAACTATTTCCATACCAATGATGCGCGGTGGCGTAGTTAGGATTGAGCGCGATCGCGCGCTTGAACTCGTCTTCCGAGCTTTCAAACTTGAAGTCGAAGACCTGCAACATCCCCAGGGCCGCATGGCCTTCGGCCGAAGTCTCATCAAGCGCGATCGCGCGCCGCGCAGCGACCATCGCTTTTGGGAAATAATCTCCCGGCTTCCCCGCGCCGAAGACCGGGATCAATAGCTCTGCCTGAGCGAGACCGGCGTAGGCGCCGGAGTAGCCCGGGTCGGCCGCGATCGCCTGCTCGAAGTAACTCGCGGCGGTCTTCAGATCAGAGCCGGTCCGCTTGTTCCAAAAGAAGCGTCCTTTGAGGTAAAGCTGATAGGCCTCCGGGTTCTCGGTCGGCCGCGCTGCGAGTGCCGTCTTCTCCGAGCCGGTTAGCTTTGCCTGTAGGGTCTCGGCGATAGTTTTGGCGATGTCGCTCTCGACCGAGAAAACGTCGGTCATCTTGCGATCGTAGATTTCCGCCCAAAGGTGCGCGTCGGTCATCGCGTTGATTAACTGCACATTCACCCGCACTTCGTTCGGCTCGCGCTGCACACTACCTTCGAGAATATTTCTGACCCCAAGCTGCTGCGCGATCTCGGGAAGATTCTCAGGCGAACTCTTGAAGTGTTGGGTCGAGGTGCGCGAAATAACCTTGAGATCGCCAATCTTGGCCAGCCGGGTGAGGATTTCATCCTGGATGCCTTCGGCGAAGTAGGCGTTGCTCTTATCGTCGCTCAGGTTCTCGAAAGGAAGGACGGCGATCGATTTTTCCGGAATCGCGCGCACTGAAGACGCTGAAGGCGAAGGCGAAGACGCGATGGGCAAGGGCGCGATCTTCGGCTGCGAAATGGCCGTGTAGCGCCAAAGGAAAGCGCCGCCTAACGAGAGTAAGAGTGCGAGTATCACCAGTTCTGTGCTGCTGACTCTTTGCGCACCACGTTCGCCGTGATACCAAGCCAGCACCACGATGACGAAAAACCCGATGCAGGAAGCGATGATGAGCGCCCGCTCGATCCAATCCGGCCAACCGAAGCGTGACGCGACAATGTCGATGCCTTGCAGCAACGCGAACGCCGCCGCGACATAGGCCACGGCCCATTGCACCAGCTTGCGCTCTTTCAGGCGCCGAAAAAACTCACTCATCTTGCCGCGCCGGCTTCGGCGCCATATTTTGTCAGCAGTTTCTGAAAACGCGGATCCTTGCGTAGCGGATCCCACACCGGATCGAGCTTGAGTCGTTCGATCGACATGACGTCGCCTGCCGGCATCGCCATCAGTTGGTCGATCATCTGCAGTGCGAGATCGAGCGCATGCGCGTGCGCCGCAATTTGGGCCAGTCCTACCAGCTGGTTGGCACCGAAGTAGGAATCCTTCGCAACGGGCAGAACGGCGACCGCACGGCGCGCCGCCGCGATCGCCTCGGCGTCGCGGCCCAGGCACACCTCGACCCAGCTCTGCTGTTGCAGCAGGCTCAGCGAATCCGGGTTTGCCGCCAGTTCAGTCTTCAGTTGCGAAGCCAGTTGGGCGCACTCGGGCTGGATTTGCCCGCTTTCGCCCGCGATCACCCGGATGGCGACCCGCGCCACGCGCCCGGTCCGGCGCTCTTCCTCCGTGCCGGTCGGCGCCGAGTCCCAGTCATGCAGCGCCTCGGCAAAATGCCGGTCGAAAAAGTCCGGATAGGCACGCGCATTGATGAGGTTCCAAACGTCACCGGCGACAGAATTGCGGGAAGGGATGTTCCAAAGGGGGGGCGGTCGATAGGCTGCTCTAGCACTGGCAACGTCGCCCGTTCCAAAAAGATAGTTGAACAATAAGGTTTCGCGGGCGTTGGCGTTGTCGGGCGCGAGCGCCAGACTCGATTGGAGCTGCTGTTCAGCGTCCCGATACCGTCGCACCAGTTGCAAGCTGTTGCCGTAGTTGGAAAACAGATCAGCGTCGCGCGGAGAGAGCGATATCGCCCGTTGCAGGTAGCCTAACGACTGCTGCATCTGCCCGGTGCGGCGGGCGATATAGCCCAAGCCGGAAAGTGCCAGGGCATTGCTGGGCGCAAGCTGCAGCGTCCGCTTGAATTCGACAATCGCTTCGTCGTAGCGGCGGAAGCCCCAATAATCGTAGTAGCCGAGTGCCAGATGCGCTTCGGGCAGGTTCGGCGCGAGCGCGAGGGCATGATCGATCGTAACTTTCACCGCGGCCAGCTCGGAGGCAGTCAGCGGCTTGACATTCCAATGCCGGGACAATTGGCTATAGGCGAGTTGGGCGTAAGCCAGGGCGAAGTCGGGATCGAGTGCGATGGCTTTTTCGTA
>DASXDC010000347.1:0-6742 GCA_036490855.1 Chthoniobacterales bacterium | reverse complement strand
CTTGCCGTCGCGATTTTGAAGACCACAAAAGAACATTCATCGTTACGCGATTTCCGCACTGACTCTCGGATGCTCTTGCTGGTGGCCCTCGCCGTTCCGGTCGGGATCGCGAGCGCTTTTGTCGCCAAGGCACTCCTTTGGTTGATTGCGGAGATCACTAATCTGGTTTTCTTTCAGCGTTTCTCTTCGGCCCTGCCGGCTCTGCAGAACCATCATCTCGGGCCCTGGGTGATCGCGGCTCCGGTCGTGGGTGCGTTAATTATTGGGCTGATGGCTCGGTATGGATCGGAAAAGATTCGCGGGCATGGCATCCCGGAAGCCTTGGAGGCGATTCTTCTCGGCGGCAGCCTGGTGGAGCCAAAGGTGGCCTTCCTGAAGCCGATCTCATCGGCCATCTCGATCGGCACGGGCGGTCCATTCGGCGCCGAGGGTCCTATTATCATGACCGGCGGCGCAGTCGGCTCAATTCTCTCCCAGCTTTTCCATCTCACCGCGGCTGAAAGAAAGACGCTCCTGGTGGCGGGCGCGGCGGGAGGAATGGCGGCGGTCTTTGCCGCCCCGATCGCGGCGACCTTGCTGGCGGTGGAGTTACTCCTCTTCGAATGGCGTCCGCGAAGTTTTATCCCGGTGGCAACGGCCTCGCTCATCGCTTCGTTGATGCGGGTGCCTCTGCTCGGGGCCGGTCCGATGTTTCTTACCGCTCCGCACTCGGTGCTCGGAGTGACTGTGATCCTGAGCGCCATTGGGATGGGCATCCTGGGCGGTTTTGCTTCCGGGCTTCTCACCGGTTTGGTTTACTTCTGCGAGGACGCGTTTCTCAAGCTGCCGCTGCATTGGATGTGGTGGCCAGCAATTGGAGCCATCTTCGTAGGCTTGGGAGGATGGTTCGATCCTCGTGTGCTCGGTGTGGGTTACGAATTGATTCACGGGCTGCTTCGGGGCCAGATGCTCGGTGCGGCTTTGCTCAGCTTGCTGGTGCTAAAAGCACTTGTCTGGTCAATCTCGTTAGGCTCCGGCACCTCCGGCGGCGTCCTCGCGCCGCTGCTCACTATTGGCGGCGCTTTGGGCGCCTTTGCCGGACAATGGCTGCCGGTGGGCGACGTAGGTCTCTGGGCGATGGTCGCAATGGCGGCGATGATGGGCGGGACAATGCGTTCGCCGCTGACGGGAATGTTTTTCATGCTTGAGCTGACGCACGATCTTAACGCCCTCCCGGCGCTGCTCTGCGGCTCCGTCGCTGCGTTGGGAGTGACGGTGCTTCTGATGCGCCGCTCCATCCTGACTGAAAAGCTGGCGCGGCGCGGTCAGCATATCGCGAGGGAATATAGCGTCGATCTGTTTGAATTGATGCGCGTGTCGGACGTGATGGATGACAAGGTCACGCTACTGCCGGCAAGCACACCTCTTTCACACTACGCGGACCGGCTCGCCAAAGGCGATCCTCTGGTTTGCGCCCACCAAGGCACATTGCTCAGTAATGACGCCGGTGAGTTGGCCGGGATCATCACTCGAGGCGATGTGGTGCGCGCCTACAGCCGCGCCGGCAGCGAATCGATGACCCTTCTTGACGCCGGGGTCGCGAAACCATTTGTGGCATTTCCCGACGAAACGCTCTACGACGCGATCGCCCGCCTCTTGCGCTATAACATCGGACGACTTCCGGTGGTGGACCGCGAGGCGCCGGGCAGGGTGGTTGGTTATCTCGGCCGGGCGGATATTCTCGCTGCGCGGGCGCGCCACCACCACGAAGAAGATGTGCGGGCGCGTGGCTGGACGGCGGGGAAGCGCGAGTCGGCGCAGCCTATGGCGGTCTGATTCTGCCGGCTTAAATTTGACGCTCCGGCACCACGACGCTTCGAGTCCGGCCCAACCAAGATCCAGTGGCTCTTCATTCGCCGCTAGTGCGCGGCGACCGGGCCTTTTCCTTTGCGGACTTTCTTGAAGAAGAAGACGAGCGGCGTGGTGACGAGACAGAGGAGGCCGAAAAGGCGGAAGTTGTGCGCGTAGGTGACGAGCAACGATTGCTGCCCGAGGATGCCGTAGAGGACTTCCGGCGCCTGACGAGCAGCCCGCCACGCTCCTTCGTGGGCGGCGAGGCTTTGCTGAATCGCGGCCATCTTTTGTTGATAAATCGGACTGTATTGCGAGAAATGCGCGACGAAGGCGGCCTGGTTGGATTGGGCGCCGCGGGCCACAAGTGTCGTTAGGCCGGCGATGCCGATGCTGCCGCCAAGGTTGCGCATAAGGTTAAAGAGCCCACTGGCGTTTCCGATCTGATTCTGCTCCAGTGTGCCCATGCTCGAGGTCGCGAGTGGCACGAAGATGAAGCTGATCGCAATCCCGCTCAGGATTGTCGGCCAGACGATGCTGCTCATCCCGATGCTGAGGTTGATATTGCCGAAGAGAAAGGAGGCGTAAGCCAGCCCGAGGAAACCGGCCGTGATCAGGATGCGATTGCTGATTTTTCCGACGAGCCGTCCGACGATGATCGTGGCCATGAACGCCCCAACTCCTCGCGGACTCAGGGCAAGGCCGGCATCAAGCGCGGTGTAGTGGAGGAGATTCTGCATGAAGAGCGGGAGGACGGCGGTCGTCCCATAAAGGAGCGCGCCGAGAATGCCGATGAGGGCGCAGCCGACAGCGAGGTTGCGGTTTTTCAGGACGCGGAGATCGACGAGCGGCTGGCGCGCGGTCAGTTCCCTCACGACGAAGGCGGCGAATGCCGCGGCCGAGATCGTAATGCACCAGACGATGGTGTGAGAGCCGAGCCAGTCGAGCTCCTGTCCTTTATCGAGAACGAACTGCAAAGTCGCGAGCCAAAGCGCGAGGAAGCCGAAACCCATGTAATCGATGCTGCTGGCATCGACCCGTTTCAAATAAGGAGGGTCCTCGATGAAGGCGTTCGCCATCAGGCCGGCGAGGAGCCCAATCGGGAGATTGATGTAGAAGACCCAACGCCAACTATAGTTGTCTGTGATCCAGCCGCCTAACGTCGGCCCAAGAATCGGCGCCACGACCACGCCCATCGCGAAGACCGCCATCGCCGCACCGCGTTTCGCCGGCGGAAAACTTTCCAGAAGGACCGCCTGCGAGATCGGCTGGAGCGCGCCACCCGCCGCGCCCTGCAGGACGCGCGCGATGACGAGAAAGCCGAGGCTGCCAGCCGCGCCGCAGAGGGCGGAGGCGAGGCTGAAGAGGATGATGCAGGAAATGAGAAAACGTTTTCTGCCGAAGAGATTTCCGAGCCAGTTGGTCGCGGGCAGGATGATGGCGTTCGCGACCAGATAGCTGGTCAGAACCCAGGTCGCTTCGTCCGTCGTCGCGGAAAGATTGCCGGCGATATGCGGCAGGGAGACGTTCGCGACCGAAGTGTCGAGCACTTCCATAAAGGTCGCGAGCATGACCGAGGCGGCGATGAGCCACGGGTTGTAACTTGGCCGCCAGGCGGACGCAGCGGCGGCGTTAGGCGAAGCAGCAGCCACGGATCCGCCCTAACGAGTGCCCACTTTGCGCAGCCACCAGATGGTCGCGCCGATCACGAGCAGGACCGCCGCCAGCCCAATCATGGTCACCTTCACGGCTGGGCCGAAGCTGCCTTTCACCTTCACATCCGGCACCGCCGACATGCCGGGGCCGAGCACCTTTTGCAGGGCCGGTTGCTCATCGAGCGCGATCTTCACCGGTACGCGCTGCACGACTTTGACGAAATTGCCGGTTGCATTCTCCGGCGGAAGGAGACTGAAACGCGCGCCGCTTCCCGCCTGAATGCTATCGACGTGGCCGCGCAGCGAACGCGATGGATAGGCGTCGACGTCGACCATTGCCGGCTGCCCTGCGCGCATATTCGTCAGCTGCGTTTCCTTAAAGTTGGCCGTCACCCAAACCTGCGCTGGCACGATCGCAAAGAGCGGCTGGCCGATCTGCACATAAGCGCCCGGCTCGATCGATTTGTTTGTCACCCGGCCGGCCTCCGGCGCGGTGATAACGGTATAGGACTTCTGCAGTTCAGCCTGGTGGAGGTTGGCCTGCGCTTCTGCGACCTCGGCCTGCGCAGCCGTCACCTGAGCGCGGGCGGAGCCGGCCTGTTTTCGCGCTTCCTCAGCCAGCGCTTCACCGGCCTGCAACTGCTTCTTCTTCGACTCCAGGGTTGCCTCCGAGGAAGCGACATCGCTTAGCGAATGCTGGAAATCCTGTTTCGAAATCGCGCCGGTCTCGATCAAGCCCTTGTTCCGTTTCAGGTCGCCCTGCAACTTCTGCGTGTCCGCCGCGGCCGCGCTCGTGCTCGCCTGGAGCGAAGCGAACCCGGCCTTCACCGTGTTGACGTGCGCCTCAGCCTGTTCCGCCGACATCTGGGCGTTCACAAGATGCGCCTTCGCCACTTCCAGCGCCGCGCGCCGCTGCGCCACAGTCGCCTCGATGTCGGCCGGCTCGATCTCGAGCAGGACCTGCCCTTTTTTGACCGACTCGTTATCGCTCACCTTCACGGTGGATATCTTGCCGGCGACCTTTGGTGAGATGCTGACGATGTGCGCGTCGATGAAAGCATCGTCCGTGCTCTCATGGGTCAGGTTGTGAAAAAAGACCGTCGCGACATAGGCGATCGCGAGCAGGAGGACAATGGCGGCGCCGATCACGACCCCGCGACGATGAAATAACGGCCTCTTCTTTTCCTCGAGCGGGCGGTCGTCGAGATCGACCAGGAGTTCCTCCTGCGCCGGCGGGAGCGATGTTTTCTTGCGAACAGGTTCTTCTTCAAGAGCAGGCATAGATTTTCGATTCGTTAGGCGGGGCTGCGCAGGCCAGCGGCGCAGAAAGTTATGATGCGTTTGAGGACCGTCTCGACATTCGTTAGGCGACAGCGGCCGCCGGAAGAAAGCTCGAGCACCTGGGAGTGGGCGACGGCATGGAAAAAGGAGCCGTAGGCGAAATGGAGCCGCCAATGCGCCTCGACATCCGAGAGCTCGGGCAGGGCGCGGCGCAAGGCGCGATGGAAGCGGCGCGTCTTCTCCGCGAATTCCTTTTGCACGAGTGGCTTGAGATAAGCGCCCGGCTCGGCCAGGCAAAGGGCAAGGAGGCGGAGGAAACGCCGGCCGCCCTTCGACGGCCGGGCAATCAATTCGAGCACCGGTCGGAAAAGCGCATCGAGAATTTTTTCGACCGGGACCGGTGCGTCGCCCGCCTCAGCCTCGAGGCGATTGAGAAGCGCAAGCCGCGTTTCGTTGAGCGGCTTCATCCGACGATTCAACATCGCGAGGATGAGAGCATCCTTGGTCGCAAAGTGATAGTTGACCGCCGCGAGATTTACGCCGGCGTCGGCCGTGATGGCGCGGAGCGAAGTCGCCCCGAAACCGTGCCGGGCAACGAGGCGTTCGGTCGCGTTCAGGATCGCCAGCTTCGTGGCATGGAGTTGTTCGGCCATCAGACCTGAATAATAATTCAAACGTTCGTTTAAATCAAGCCAGAGTTGCGCCTTCGGCTTCTGCGCTTATATCACGATCATAAGAACGGCGTTATTGGTCGAGATTCCCCACCGCAGCCCTGGCTTCAGGCCGCCTTCTTCGTCGTCTTGCTCCCCCCTTTCTTTTTCCGGCCGCCTTCCGACTTGGCGAGGCTTTCCTGCAGGACAGCGACGAGATCGATCACTTTTGAGGAGGGCTTCTTCGACTTCGGCTTTTCCTCAATCTCTTCGCCGCCCGATTCCACTTTCTCTTCGATCACTTCCATCAGCGCGTCGCGGTAATCGTCCTTATATTTTGTCGGATCCCACTCCGAGCTCATGCTTTCAACCAGCGCCTTAGCCATGTCGAGTTCGCGCTTCCCGGGCTCGGAGGATTTCTTCGGAACGCTGAGCTTATCTGCGTCGGCCAGCTCCTCTGCGAAATGCATCAACTCGAGGACGAGCGCGTGCTTGAGCGGCTTCACCCCCGCAAGATACTGGCGCGTCTTGATGATCACTTTCGCGATCCCGACCTTTTTTGTTTTCTCGAGCGTCTCGCGGAGCAAGACATAGGCTTTGTCGCCACCCTTCTGCGGCTCGAGGTAATACGGTTTGTAAAAATACATCGGGTCGATCTCCTCAACGTCGACGAAATCCTGGATGTCGACCGTTTGCGTCGCCTCGAGGTCGACCCGCTGGAAATCCTTTTCGTTCAGGACGACGAACTTTCCCTTCTCGTACTCGAAGCCTTTCACGATATGATCCCACGGCACTTCCTTCCCGTCCTTCTCCGCGACCCGCTTGTAGCTTACAGGGCTGAGGTCGCTCTCTCGCAGGAGGCGAAACTTCAGATCCTCTCGCCGCGTCGCCGGATAAAGGGCGATGGGAATATTAACGAGTCCGAAGCTGATACTGCCTTTCCAAATCGCGCGCATGGCAAAAGGGATTCGCACCTGAAGCGGGAATTGCGCGGCTGACGCACTGCGGGAACTGATCCTCGTGGAGGGATCTTGCGCGCTCTCTGAGCGAAAGGCCGTCTTTCGGGCCGCGACGCGAAGTGCGAGCAGATCCGCATGAGTCGTTAGGCCGGATGATCGTAGGCCGACCGCTTCCTTTTTTTATCGTCTGACCGTCAGGGGAAGATGATCGCGCTTCAGTCCTCGTTAGGCGGACGGACTGACTTGCGATAACAGTGCTGGGTCTTGACGCGTGCATAACCCATTCGCTCGTAAAAAGGATGGGATTCCGGGCGGGTCACGTTGGAGCGGACGCGGATCGAGTTCAGGCCTCGACTGCGCGCGAATT
>DASXDC010000346.1:0-4692 GCA_036490855.1 Chthoniobacterales bacterium | reverse complement strand
CACGCTCTGGCTGATGGTGGTATCGGCAACGGCAAAGGCCTGGTGGATGCCGGCCTTCGGCAGGACGATGTCGCCCATCCGGTCGTTTTCGAAACAGACGACGGCATCGGCCACGCGCTGCATCTCCTGGAGCGCTTCGCTGGCCTGCGCGTTCCGCCGTTTGCCTTCGAAGCCGAAGGGAAGGGTGGCGAAGGCGACGACGAGCGCGCCGGTTTCATGCGCGAGCTGGGCGATAAAAGGGGCTGCGCCGGAGCCAGTGCCGCCGCCCAGGCCAGCGCAAACGAAAACCATTCGCGCTCCCTGGATCGCCTCGCGCAATTCGTCGGCGGATTCCCGGGCGGCGTTGTAGCCGAGCTCGGGGTCGCCACCGGCGCCGAGCCCGCGCGTGACTTCGCGCCCAATCTGCATCTTCTGCGTCGCAAGCGAACTGGCGAGCGATTGCACGTCGGTATTGACGGCGATCATCTCGGTGTTCTCCATCCCGTCGAGGACGATGCGGTCGAGCGCATTTGCGCCCGCGCCTCCCACCCCGATGATTTTGATCGCGAGATCGTCGTCTTTTTTTTCCGGCAGGCTGTAGTTGCGGCTGAGCTGGATCATATCGTTAGGCTTTCGTTAGGGAAATAGAGCGGGTCGTCAGGCTGTTCATCGCATTCGACCGATGATTTTCTCGACTAATTGGCCAAACCGCCCGCGCACCGGCCGGTCGACCTGGACCGCTTGGGCGTACTTGATCAGGCCGATGGCGGCGGAAAACTGCGGGTTTTCGAAGGCGCTGGTGAGGCCGGACATCGTCCGCGCATGAGTGACGCGGGCGGGGATGCCGAAGACTTCCTCGGCCAGATTATCGATCCCGTTGAGCTGGCTGCAGCCGCCGGTGATGAAGATGCCTTCGCCGAGGTAATTCAGAAACGGCTCGTCCTCGAGCCGGCGCTTCATCAGCTCGAACGTCTCGCGCAGCCGCATGTGAATGATGGTGTTGAGCGTTTCGCGCTCCACTTCTTTGCCTGCGAATCCGGAGTCGTCTTTCAAGAGCACCGTCTCGCCCGGGAGACAATTGCCGAGGACGCAGCTTCCCTCCTCCATCTTCAGTTTCTCGGCCCGTGTCATCGGGATGCGCAAACCCATCGAGATGTCGTTCGTGATGTGATCCCCGCCGACCGCGAGAACGCCGCTTTGTTTCACCGCGCCGTCGACGTAGAGAACGTAGTCGGTCGTGCCGCCGCCGATATCGATGACGAGCGCGCCGAGATTTTTCTGGTGCTGGGTGAGGACGACCTGGGCGGAGGCGAAGGCGGTGAAGACGACATCCTCGACGTCGAGCGGGAGTTCCTTGACGCAGCGGATGGAATTTTGGATGCGATTGCGCACCCCGTGGATGACGTGGAAATCGGCCTCGAGCCGCTGGCCTAACATTCCGACCGGACTGAGGACGCCGGCCTGTCCATCGACGTGGTAGGTCTGGATGATGGAATGAAGAAACGCGTTTTGCGCCGGGATGCTGACTTCGCGGGCGTTGATTTTCACGTCCTCGACATCCTGTTCGTCGATCTCGTCGCGATCCTCCGGGAGGAGGACACAGCCGCGGTTGTTGAAGCTCTGAATGTGCGCGCCGGTGATGCCGACGTAGACGCTGCGAATCATGATGTCGCTCTTCTCTTCGGCATCGACGACCGCTTCCTGGACGCACTTCATCGCCGTCTCGAAATCCACGATCTCGCCCTTGCGCACACCGCGCGAAGGCGACTGGCCGACGCCGAGAATTTTGATCGTGCCGTCGGGTTTTCCTTCGCCGACCACGACGCAGATTTTCGAAGTTCCGATTTCGAGACCGACCATCAAGTTGCTGCTAGCCATTACCGCTGTTGCCTTCCTGGTTAAAACGCTGAAGTGGGACTGCCCGCCGGATCGGCAAGGGCGCCGGATTAGAGTGATATTTTTTCACGCCCGGACTGTAGGGAAGCGCTTTGCGAATCGTCGTTGGATGGACGGCTTTGGCCTTGCGCACTTCCGGCTCTTTCGTGCTCGACTTCGTCTCTCTCGCGGCGCTCTTCGCTTCGCTTTTTGATTCCGTTTTTTCTTCGTGCGCGCTCGCTGGGCGCTCCGGCGCGACCATCTTCTTTTCCGGTCCAAGCTCGGAGATCACCTCGCTAGCCGGCGGCGCGAAGGTGACTGGAATGTTGCGCTTGACGAGGAGATTGACGGTCCGGATCTGGCGCTGCGAATCGTCGCTGTAGACGAGGAATTGTTCGAGGCGCCGCATCTGTTCGTCGATCTGGTCGAACCCGAACATGACCTGGGTGTGATTCTTGTCCGTCACGAGCAGGCAATAGCCTTTCGAGAGATCCACTTCGCTGATCTGGAAGCGGGTTTGCATGAAGCTCGTTGTCGTTAGGCGAAGCAGCTCGAGCGCCGCCTTGGCTTCGAATGACTCGACCGGCTTCCCCGGGACGAGCGCCTCGCTCGCGCAACCGGTGATGAGCGGGAGGGCGAGATATTCCGAGAGCAATTTCTTTTCCTTCATCAGGACGCCGCGCGCGTCGACCAGGAAAGCGGCGTCGGAGGCGAAGGGATCGAGGACGGTTTTCTCGCTCGTGATCCAAGCGATCGGTTTGCGTTCCGTGATCGTGATGTCGATCTCGTTAGGCATCTTCCGCTCGACCTGCACCTCGTCGATCTGCGGCAACTCCTGCAGCCGGTCGTGGACTCGCGCGAGATTGACGGAAAAGATGTTCGCCCCATCGGCGAGGCCGCCGGCTTTCAATACCTGGTCGCGCTGCAGCGTCCCGTCGGTCTGAATCGCGATTGCGCTCAGCCGGTAATCCGGATTATCGAAAAAGAAGCGGCTCAAACCAATCCGGACGCCGTAGTAAACGCCGGCGCAGATCGCAACTGCGAGCGCGATCTTCGAGATGAAAATGAGGACGCGGCGATTGCGATGATGCGAGGCGCGGCGGGCTCGCACCTTGACGTCGAGCAGGTGTTGCTGCTTGCGCTGGCGCGAAGTGGAGACGCGGCGGTTGCCGACGCGCGGTTGGTTCTTGCCGGTCGTTGCTCTCATTTTTTTGCGGGCCGGGCGGCCAGTGAAAGCTCGATGATGCGCGCGCAAAGCTCGGGATATGGGATGCCGGCGACGGCCGCGGCGTCGGGGAGCAGACTTGTCTCGGTCATGCCCGGGATGGTGTTGATCTCGAGAACGGATGGGTCGTTAGCCGGCGAGAGCATAACGTCGACGCGCGAGTAGACCTTCAAGCCTAACGACTGGCAGGCGAGCAGGGCGAGGTCCTGGACTTTGCCGGTCAGATCGCCCGAAATCTGCGCCGGGCAGACATGCTGCGCCCCGCCTCCGCCCTGCGGATTGAGGAAGGGATACTTGTCGTTGAAATCGTAAAAGCCGCTCTTCGGAATAATCTCCAGCACCGGGAGCGCGAGCTCGCCGAGGACGCCGATCGTCAGCTCACGGCCGGGAATGAACTGCTCGACCAAGAGTTCGTTGTCGTACTTGGCGGCTTCGCTCAGCGACGGCGCGATCTCGCTTTCTTCCTTCACAATGCAAACGCCGACGGTCGATCCTTGCCGGGGGGCTTTGATCACGTACGGGAGCGGCAGGGTCGGCTGCTGACCGACACGAATGATTTCCCAATGGGGAGTAGCGACACCGTGCTCGGTGAACTTCTGCTTTGAGGCGATCTTGTCAAAAGTCAATCGACTCTCGAAGACTCCTTCGCCGGTGTAGGGAATGCCGCGGTCTTCCAGAATCTGCTGAAGCTGACCGTCTTCGCCGAAGGTGCCGTGGACGGCAATGAAAGCCAGTTCGATGTCGTTAGGCAAAACGAAGCCGGCATCTTTCAGGTCGACTTCCGTGACGACCGCGCCCAACGAATCGAGCGCTTTCGCGACGCCCGCGCCGCTCGCGAAGGAGACCGCCCGTTCGGAGCCGGGACCGCCTTTCAGAACGGCGATGCGTTTCCCGCTAAGCTCGATCATCGGGGTGTCTCCTCTCCCACGATCTGGACTTCGGTTTCCAATTCGATTCCCCGCTTCTCTCGCGCTGCGGCCTGGATTCTCCCGATCAACTCCAACACTTCGTCGGCTGTTGCGGCGCCTTCATTCACGATAAAATTTCCGTGCACTTCCGAGACGCGGGCATCGCCCACCCGCAGGTTCTTCAGCCCGAGCTGTTCGACCAGTTGCCCGGCCGGACAAGCCCCGGGATTCTTGAAAATGCAGCCGGCGCTCTTCGCCGCCGGTTGGCTCGCACGGCGCTTCTCCTGTGATTCTTCCAGTCGCCTAACGATCTCCTCGGGGGTCGCCTTTGCACCGCGAAAAACCGCCGCAACGGCGAAATTCTGCTCGAGCGAAGGCACGTGCCGGTAGTGCACTTCTAATTCGTTAGGCTCCTTCTCCGCCGCGACGCCTTCGCGATCGAGATAACGCACCCGCACTACCTGATCGAAAGTCTGCGCTCCCATCGCGCCGGCGTTCATCCGCAGCGCGCCGCCGACTGCACCCGGGATTCCCTCCATCCATTCGAAGCCGCCGATCCCGGATGCTTTTCCGGCATAGGCGATCTGCTTCAGCTTCGCGCCGGCCCCGGCGGTTACTTCCAAACCGGAGACCTCGACTTTGTCGAACTCGCCGCCGCTCGGATGGACCACGACGCCGCGAATGCCGCCCTCGCGCACGAGCAGG
>DASXDC010000345.1:0-6694 GCA_036490855.1 Chthoniobacterales bacterium | reverse complement strand
CACGCTCCAGCTCTGCCTCTACAGCGTCGCGTTACATCGCTATCTGCGGCTGCGCAAACCCGGCTACGACTTTGATCGGCACTTCGGCGGCGCGTTCTATATTTTCTTGCGCGGCATCGATGCCGCGCGGCCAAAAAACGGCGTCCATTTCGAGCGGCTGAGCCGCGCCTTTGTGGAGAAGCTCAGCAGCATTTTCACATCATGAACGGCGAGACTAACTTCAGTGCGCTCGACCGGCACTTCGGTCAATTCCTGCAACGCCTTCAGGGTAGCGACGCGGCAGAAGTGAAGCTCGCCGCGATGTGCGCGAGCCGCGCGCGGGCCCAAGGCCACATCTGCGTCGCCCTGCCGGAGATTGCCGCTCGTGAAGGGGCTCCGACCGCTGCGGCGCTACGCAAAAAGCTGCGCGCCAGCAAAGTGGTCGGTGCGCCGGGAGAATTCACCCCGCTCGTGCTCGACGAACACGATCGGCTCTATCTGCGCCGCTATTGGGAATACGAACAGCAGCTCGCAGCAGCGATTCTTCTTCGTGCGGCTGCGTCTTCTCCCGTTGCGCGAGAGGACGAAAACGATCTGCAGAAGGTCGCGGCTGCGCGCGCGGTGGCGCAGCGTTTTACCGTCATCACCGGCGGCCCCGGCACCGGTAAAACCCGGACCGTGTTGACAATCCTCCGGCTTCTTCTCGAGCAGGCGGGGGGCGACAAGCTACGTGTCGCGCTCGCCGCGCCGACTGGCAAAGCGGCCGCGCGCCTGACCAATTCGCTCCGAGAGGCGAAACCGGATTTCGAAGCAACCACGATCCACAGGTTGTTCGGTTATCTGCCGGGCTCCGCCACTTTTCGTCACGACGCCGAACATCCGCTCCATGCCGATGTTGTGATCGTCGATGAAGCATCAATGGTCGATCTTGCGCTCATGGCCAAACTGGTCGCGGCCGTGCCCCCCGATGCCCGCTTGATCCTGCTCGGCGATCGCGACCAGCTCGCCTCGGTCGAAGCTGGCTGCATCCTCGCAGATATCTGCGCCGCGGCGGAAAACGCTTTACCTAACGAACCGCTGCATCGCGCGGTCGTGGCTTTGCAGCGAAACTATCGCTTCGCGGAGTCGGGCCGCATTTACCGTGTCAGCACCGCCGTCAACGCCGGCGATGCCGATGCCACCATCGCCGCATTGCAGGAAAACAGTGACGACGAAGCGAAATGGGAACCGCTGCCCGAGGCGGCGAAACTTCCGGCGATCCTGCGCGAGCGTGTGATCGCGGCGTTCCGGCCTTGCCTCGAAACTGACGATCCGCTGCAATCGCTCGCCCGGCTTCAGGCGTTCCGCATTCTCTGCGCTCTTCGCCACAGCCCCTTCGGCGTTGAAAATGTCAACGCCGTCGCGGAAGAGATTCTCGCCGGCGTTGGTTTGATCGCCCCGCAGCGCGGCTGGTATCGCGGCCGACCGCTCACGATCACGCAAAACGATTACAACCTTGGGCTCTTCAACGGCGATAGCGGCATCATCCTGCCCGACCCCGAGAGCGGCGGTGAGCTGCGCGCCTTCTTCCTCTCTGCTGAAGCTAAACTCCGGCGATTTGTTCCGTCACGCCTGCCGCTGCACGAGACCGCTTTCGCCATGACGGTGCACAAAAGTCAGGGTTCCGAATTCGAGCGTCTCCTCCTCATTCTGCCCGAGAAAGACAGTCCGCTCCTCACGCGGGAATTGCTTTACACCGCCATCACTCGCGCCCGTCGACACGCCGAGATTTGGGCCCCCGAAGATGTGCTGCGAGCAGCGATCGCGCGACAAGTCAGCCGCAATTCTGGCCTGCGCGACGCACTCTCCGTCACGACCAGATCTGGAAAAACCGAGAGCCGGCAATCGGGCTCGAACCGATGACCTGCTGATTACAAATCAGCTGCTCTACCAACTGAGCTATGCCGGCAAAAGGCGCTCGTTAAGCTAACGCGCCGGGCCGTTCCGACAAGCGTGGCAGTCCCGCGCTGTTGGCATAGGCGGAGAGTGGCTCGGCCGTCTCGAGGTTTTTGATCACGGTGCTGAGATAAACCGACTCTGGATAGAGGGTGCGGTACTTGGTGATCTCCGCCCGGTTCATGACGCGGAAGCCATAGCGCTCGAACATCTTTTCGCCGCGCCGGCTTTCGAAAGTCACAATCTGTCCGTAGACCTGCTTTTCACCGCAGCCGTAGAGGTAACTCAGATAGGCGCTCAACATCGCGCGGGTCGTGGAAATTTTCCGCGCCTCCGGGAGGAGGTTGATGTGAAAATGCGGAGTGCGCGCGGGCGCAGCCGGCACTTCACGCCAGCCGTTCATGATCATCCAGCGGATAAAGCGCCGCGAGCGCGCCTCGTAGCGCGGGTAACGCAGAAGTGCGCGCACGAAAAGGACGATGTTTTGCTGAAACGAATAGAGCTGGTTGATGAGCGGACGGCGCGAACCCAGTAGATAACCTTTCAGCTCGCCGTCAATCTCAAGAACGAAGGACGATTCCGGTTCATGATCGGTGTAGTAGGTAGTGAGGAAGTCGGCGAAAAGTTCACGATCTTCGTAAACCGGATCGATCGGCGTGCCGAGAAAACCAGTCTGACAACACAAGCGGCGGACCGCTTCACGATCGGACGCGCGGAAACCGCGGATTTTATAGGCGCGTTCGGTTTTCATTTTCGTGTCTAATCTGTCGACACTTTAGGCAATCGCAATCGGCTTCAGCGCTTCCGAGGTGGCGCCGGAGTGAAAGCCGAGTTCGAAAGGATGCGCGGCTCATCAGTTGGGCAAACGATTCTCGCGGCGCCGGCCGGCGCGAAAATCAACGCGCACTTCCTCGTAGATGCGAAACAACTCCTTAAAAACTATCGGCCACGCGTAATGTTCGCGCACTTTATGGGCGGCGGCGCATCCCGTTTCGCTCAAGCGCCCTGCCGCAGCGGCAGCGATCGCATCGGCCAGTGCGCCGGCGGAATTTTCCGTCGCCCAATGCTCCTGGCTACCAAAGATTATTCGGTCCATGTAGCTGCCACGAATTCCCACGACGGGCGTGCCGCAGGCCTGGCTTTCGAGCGCCGTAAGGCCGAAGGTCTCCTGCACACCGGGATGAACGAGCAATTCCGCCGCCCGATAGTAACGGGCCAGCTTTTCGGATTCGAGGCAGTACTGCCGCCACGTCACCGCGCCGATCCGCCCCTGCAGATCGCGCAACTCCGCGCGCTGCAAACCATCACCGACGATCAGAAGGTGGTAGCGATCGGGTTCGCGCCTAACGAGTTCTTCGAAGGCGGCGAATAGAGTCCGGGTATTTTTTTCCTGCGCCAGGCGACCGACGTAAAGCAAAAGGCAGCGCGCGGCAGGAATGCCTAACGACTCCCGGCTGGCAGCAGCGTCATCAGGTTCCGGACGAAAAACTTCCACATCCACTCCGAGATCGACGGCGTGAATATTTCCCACTCCCCAGGAAGCGAGAAGGGCGCCGAGACGGGCCGACGGCACGAACGTCGCCTCAAATTGATTGTAAATCTGCCGCACGTAGCGGCGGGCAAAATCCATCATGCACTCGGTCGCGGTCCGGCCGAAACGGCGCGCGGTTGTGCGCAGATAGGCCTCGGGAAAATGTGAATGATAAAACCCAACAACCGGAAGACGGAGGGCGGAGCCGGAGGTGATCGATTTCCACGCCACCTGGTAGGGATCGCCGCACTCGATCAGGTCCGGGCGTTCGCGTTCCAGAATTTCGTCGATCGCGCGCAGATTGAGCAAGACGCGATAACGGGAGGTGCGGGAGAGCAGCGGCGAGCGGATTGAGTAGATGCGGGAGGGCCCGCTTTCCACCACTTCCGATTTCGGGCCTGGAATAACGAGGACGTGCTCGTGCCCAGTCGACGCTTGAATGTAGCGGATCTTCTCGTGCACATAACGTTTCACTCCGCCGCTCAGCGGGGAGTAGAACTGCGTCAGATCGCAAACCTTCAAAACATCGGCGGAGGAGCCGCCTGAATTAGTTAGGCGGCGTGCTCGCTCAAGTAGCGCTCGGCTTCGATCGCCGCCGCGCAACCGGAACCGGAGGCGGTGATTGCCTGCCGATAAACCCGATCGGCCACGTCGCCGGCAATGAAAATTCCCGGATGCCTGCTCTCGGCCAGGCGCCTAACGATCAGATATCCTTCGGGATCGGTTTCCAGTTTACCGGCGAAGGCCGTCGTATTGGGATCGTGACCGATCGCAACAAAGACGCAGGCGACCGGCAGAATCGTCTCCTCCTTCGTCTCCACGTTGCGCAGCTCGATTGCGCTCATTTCGCCTTTGCCATCTGGCAGATACTTGACGACGACGGTATTCCAGATCGGTTCGATCTTTTCACAGGCAAGCACCCGATCGGCCATGATCTTCGAAGCGCGTAATCGGTCGCGCCGATGAATTAGATAAACCTTCGAGGCAAAGCGGGTGAGGAAGAGCGCCTCTTCCGCCGCGGAATCGCCCCCGCCGACGACGCAGACCGGGACATTGCGATAAAAAGCGCCGTCGCAGGTCGCGCAACTCGTTAGGCCGTGACCGATCAGCTTCTCTTCATTTTCCAGCCCAAGCCAGCGGGCCGAGGCGCCGCTCGCGATGATGAGAGATTGCGTTTCGAGCCACTCGTCATCCGCCTTCAGGCGAAGATGTCCTTCGGTAATCTCGAGACCGGCCGCTTCGGCGTAGGAAAAACGCGCACCGAATTTTTCCGCCTGCCGATGCATATTCATGATCAGTTGCGGGCCGTCGATTCCTTCCGGGAAGCCAGGAAAATTTTCCACCAGCGTCGTCGTGGAAAGCTGCCCTCCAGGCTGACCTCCTTCGAGCACGAGCGGGTTGAGATTGGCGCGTGCGGCGTAGATCGCCGCCGTCAGACCAGCGCAACCGCTTCCCACAATGATGACTTTTTCCATGCGCGCCAAGGGTAGCATGGAGGGCGCAGCCGTTCTAATCTCGGGCCATGCCGGAGCTGGCCGAGGTCGAATATTTTCGTAAACGCTGGGACCCGGGAATCGGGGCACGAATCGTTGCGCTGCAATTACACCATGCGAAGCGCATCTTTCGCGGCAGTGACGTGCGCGAGCTGGAACGTCATCTCGTTAGGCAAAAGCTCCTCCGCTCGACGGCCCGGGGTAAACAAATGCTTTTCGTCTTTTCGGACGACAACTGGCTCGGGATTCACCTTGGGATGAGCGGGAATCTGCGCGTCGAGCCGACTGATTTTGAGGCGGAAAAGCATGATCATCTGGTGCTGCAACAAGAGAAGCGGGCGCTGGTCTTTCGCGACGCGCGTCAGTTCGGACGAGTGCGTTTTCATCACGGGCGGGATGCGCCGGATTGGTGGTCGAATTGGGCGGTGGATATTCAGGCACCGACCTACCGGCTGCGGGTGATGTGCGAGTTCGTTAGGCGTCATGCCCGGGCTCCGATCAAGGCGGTTCTTCTTCTGCAAAGCGGGTTCCCCGGTGTTGGCAATTGGATGGCCGATGAAATCCTCTGGCGCGCCGAGGTCGCGCCGCAGCGAAAAGCGGGCACGCTTTCGGCAGACGAGTTGGCAGCTCTCTGGCGTAACGTGCGCTTCGTCGCGAGAGCAGCACTGCGCACGATCGGCAAAGACAATTCCGAACCACCGAGGACCTGGCTGCTACACGAGCGTTGGCATGCAGACGGAAAATGTCCGCGCCATCGAACGAAGCTCCGGCGGGCAACTGTTGGCGGCCGCACGACAGCCTGGTGCCCGCGTTGCCAGCACTAGAGTTCTGGCGCTATCGTCTCTTCCGAGAAGAAACGTCCACGCGTTTTGTCGGTGACGAGAGTGCGGAGAAACTTCGCGGTGGCCGGAGCGGCGGCGACTCCCTTCCCAGGCTTTGGCCGAAGTAGTTCGTCATAGAGTCGGCGGAGCCCTTCTCGGTCGTCGACGTCTTGCCCAGGAGGCAAAAGATGAATTCGTAAACCGAGATCATTCGCACGTTGCAGCGTTTGCTCCAAAACGCGGCTGGTACTCCAGGCGATATCTGAGAAGATGTCGGGGTAGGGCTGATTCATCCCAATAAGATAATAGCCGCCATCGTCCGCCGGGCCGAGCACGACGTCGGTGGTCGCGTTGATCAAAATATTTGCAGCTTCCGCGAAAGTGGCGGCTGGCACTGTTGGACTGTCAGAGTTTATGAGGCATACGGCCGCGAAGCCGAGCGCAAAAAGATCTGCTGTCGCAGCGATTAAGCGCGCGCTCAACTGATCGTAACGCTGGGGAATCAACCGAAAATTCGCCGGCAAGAGATCGTGGTAAATCGCCTCAGTACCGAGCGGTGTATAACAGCCGACGCCCAGGACTTCGGCACCGGCTCTGGAGATCGCCTCGGATATATCACGCAAAAAAGATTGGTTGAGGCCAGCCGCTTCGTCCGGCGTGAGCGGCGGGCATAGCCTTGTCTTGACCTCGCCTGCGCGTGGCGCCTTCGTCATGATCGCTAGAGCGCATTTGCCGATCACGGCTGGATCAGGGGCGTTCGGCAAAAGAGATGCCTTGTTTGTGTCAGGCATCATTGTACATGCGAAAAGTTCTTCACATGCTCTCGGATGTTTTTCTGACCGGAAAGCAGTTTCTTCATCTTCTGCATTTGAATAAGTCTCCTGATTTGGCCGCGGTGCAACGGAGAGAAGGGCTCTGTGGTTCTGTGGATAAAC
>DASXDC010000344.1:0-7588 GCA_036490855.1 Chthoniobacterales bacterium | reverse complement strand
TGGATCAGGAGCCGGGTTCGGTGCAGGCGTGGGATTCTCTCTCTTTTGTGCCATGGCGGACGCTTGAACGAAAGCGTCGGAATTGTCGAGGAGATAGTGTGTCAGCGGCAAAGGCGGGCGGCGAGGCTACGGAAGCAGGACAGCCGCTCCGGTAAGTGCGCCGTCGCGAAGATCCGCCAGAGCTTCATTTGCCCGCTCCAGAGGATAGGTGCGCGTTTCGGTCTTGATCGGAACCTCCGGGGCGAGCGCAAGAAATTCCTCGCCGTCACGCCGGGTGAGATTGGCGACGGAGCAGATTGTTCGCTCCTGCCAAAGATCGTGGTAGGGAAAAGCGGGAATGTCGCTCATGTGAATGCCGCCGCAGACGACAGTCCCGCCCCGATCGAGGGCACGCAACGCGGCCGGCACGAGCGGGCCGACAGGCGCAAAGATGATCGCGGCGTCGAGAGGTTGGGGCGAGCTTTCGTCGGAACCGCCGGCCCATTTCGCACCGAGGCGTCGAGCGAACTCCTGCGCTTCCCTGTCACCGGGAGATGTGAAGGCGAAAACCTCCCGCGCCTCATGTCGCGCGACCTGCGCGACGATGTGGGCGGCAGCGCCAAAACCGTAAATGCCGAGCCGGCGGCCGACGCCTGCTTTGCGCAGGCAGCGGTAACCGATCAGCCCCGCGCATAAAAGCGGCGCGGCAGATGCGTCGTCGAAGGTATCGGAAATGGGAAAACAGAAGCGCGCGTCGGCGACGGAGAATTCCGCATAGCCGCCGTCGATCGTGTAACCGGTGAAGCGGGCTCGCGGGCAGAGATTCTCGCGCTGCGAGAGACAGAATTTGCAAACGCCGCAGGTCCAGCCGAGCCACGGAATGCCGACGCGCTCCCCGGTTTGGAAACCGCCCACTCCTTCGCCGATCTCCTCGACGCGCCCTACGATCTCATGGCCGAGAATGAGCGGGAGTTTCGGGGCCGGAAGTTCGCCATCAACGATGTGCAAATCGGTCCGGCAGACGGCGCAGGCCGTGACGCGGATGAGCAATTGCCCCGCGCCCGGCTGCGATCGCGGCCTTTCCAGCCTGACGAGCGGCTGATGGGCAGCCTGTAAAACCATCGCGCGCATGGGAAACTCTCTGAATTTCGGCCCGGCTCGCAAGCAGCAAGCATTCAGTTGCCTAACCGCCCCCTCTTGCCTCAGAATCAAAGCGGCGGCATGATCGAGAGCCGCTCCTTAGCCTAACGAAATCTCAACCTGATCCACGCCATGTATCTGAAACGTTTCTTTGTCGAAGGTCTCGCCCATGCCTCCTATCTTTTCGGCGCGGATGGCGAAGCTGCGGTGGTCGATCCGAAGCGCGACATCGACGATTATCTGGCCGACGCTGAGCGCGAAGGACTCAAGATCGTCGCGATTTTCAACAGCCATCCGCACGCCGACTTCGCTTCCGGCTTTCGCGAGCTGGCGCAGCGGACGGGCGCGAAAGTCTACCTCTCGCATCTCGCGCCCGCGCGTTACGAGCGGGTAGAAGCGAGGAACGGTGATCGGGTCGAGGTCGGTTCGCTCGAGGTCGAGTTGCTCGAGACGCCCGGGCATTCGCCCGACAGTCTCTCCTTTCTCGTGCGCGAGATGGGGCGGCCGACGGCGGTCTTCACCGGCGATCTGCTTTTCGTGGGCGATGTCGGCCGGCCTGACCTGCGCGACGCGGATGAAGATCCGAGCAAGCTGGCGGGCAAGCTTTACGATTCGCTGCACGAGAAAATTCTCATTCTCCCGGACGACGTGAAGGTCTATCCCTCGCATGGCGCCGGCTCGCTCTGCGGACGGGCGATTTCCGACGCGCCTTTCTCGCTCGTTGGCCAGGAGCGAAAGCTGAACTGGGCGATGCAAATCGAAGACCGCGGGGATTTCATCAGGCAAATGACCGCCAACCTGCCCGATCGCCCCGGTTACTTCTCTTTCGACGTCGAGCTCAACCTCGAAGGAGCGGAAGCTTTCAGCGCGCTCCCGACGCTCAATCAGATGACGGAGGAGGAAGTAAAGCGCGCGGTGCAGGACAAGGCAGTCGTGATCGATGTTCGCCCGCCGGGCAAATTCGGCGCCGGCCATTTTCCCGGCAGCGTCAACATCGGCCTTGGGAGTCCGTCCTTTTCGACCTGGAGCGGTTTTATGGTGCCAGGCGAGAAGGCGATCGTCCTCGTGACCGCCGGACCGGACGAAGCGAAGAAAGCGCGGCTTGAACTGGCCCGGATCGGTTTTGACCACGTGCTCGGCTACATCAGGACCGACGCATTGACCCGAACCCAAAAGCTTTCGCAGATCAGCGTCCAGGAATTAAAGGCGAGCCTGAAAAATAGCCGGCCGCTCCTGCTTGATGTGCGCACGCCTAACGAATGGAAGAGCGGTCACCTCGCGGAAGCGCGGCATATCCCGCTCGCTGGCTTCGGGAAGCCACTGCCCGATTTGCCTAACGACCGACAGATCGCCGTCATCTGCGGAAGCGGTTATCGCAGTTCGATCGCGACCAGCATGCTGCAGGCGCGCGGCTACGAGGTCGCGAATGTCACCGGTGGCATGATGGCTTTCGCCGAGAGCAGCGGCTAATCTTCCGGAGCGTGGCGCGATATTTCGCGCGGTGAGTGGCGACCCTAACGGGATTCGAACCCGTGTTACCGCCGTGAAAGGGCGGTGTCCTAGGCCACTGGACGATAGGGTCAGGAGAGCGGCCAATATCCGGAGCGAGCCCCGCCGATGCAAGGGATTTCAGGCCGGTGCGGCGCCCACTTTTTGCAATAACCGAGCCGTCCGCTCGGTCGCTCCGCGATGCGGATCGAGCACGCTCCGAGCCCGCTGCGCGAGCAGATCGCGCCGCGCGCTGTCGGAGAGCAGGTCGCGCAGCGTGTTCGTTAGGGGGATCTGGTTGGGAATTTGCACCGCACCGCCGGCAGTGACGAGCGCACGGGCGAGGGAGGCGAAGTTTTCCATGTGCGGACCGAAGACGACCGGACGCCGGGCAATGATCGCTTCGACCGGATTTTGGCCTCCCCGCGCAGTCAGGCTCTTGCCGATGAAGACGATGGTGGCGATGGAGTACCAATCGCGAAGCTCGCCCGTGGTATCGAGGAGGAGGCAATCTGGCGCTGCGTCCCCGGCCGGCTTGCTCCGTCGTGCGGAGGAGAGGCCGAGCGCCCGCAGGCGATTGGCGATCTCCGTCGCGCGCTCGGCATGGCGCGGCGCGATAATGAGGAAGAGACTGGGAAATTCGCACCGCAATTCGAGATAAGACCGCGCGAGAATTTCCTCTTCCCCATTGTGCGTGCTGCCGGCGAGCAGGATTGGCCGCTGCGGCTCGAAGCCGAGACTCTCGAGCGCCGCGCGCGGCGCGTCCGGCCGGGAGCCGCCGCTGGCCGGATCGTATTTAATGCTTCCGACCGGGCGAATGCGATCGGGCTCCACACCTAACGACTGCCACCGCGCCACGTCCTCCGGTTCCTGGACGCAGACGAGATCGAGCCGGCGGAAGTACGGCCTAACGAAGAAGTTGAACTTATGAAAGCGGCTTTCGGAACGCGGAGAAAGCCGCGCGTTGACGAGGGCGAGCGGAATTTTCCGGCGATGGGCGATCGCGATCAGGTTGGGCCAGACTTCCGCTTCGACGAGGACGATGCGTGCCGGCCGGATGACGGCAAAAGCGCGCGCCATGACCGGCCAGAAATCGAGCGGAGTGTAGAGGACCTCGATCCATGACGGCGCCTGCTTCTGCGCGAAAGCGAAGCCGGTTGTGGTGGTGGTCGTTAGGGCGACCTGCAGGCTCGGTTCCAGGTCTTTCATTTTCGCAGCCAGCTTCAGGGCGATCATGACTTCGCCCACACTGACGGCGTGCAGCCAGGTCGAAGTTCGCGCTGCGAGACGGGCGCGCGTTTCCGCGCCGTAGAAGCCGAGGCGCTGACCGAACTTCGCGCGATAGTTTCCGCGCCGAAGCATCTTCAGGATGTACCCCGGGAGAAAAGCGAGGAGCGCGAGCGGGAAAAGCAGATTGTAGAGGAGACGAATCATTCGGTTTCCGGTGACGGGCAGCCGTTCCAGGTCATGATTCCACGAGCGACCCGGACGCGTGCTTGCGGAGGAAAATCGTCTCGGTTGCGCCGTAGGCCTTTTGCCGGGTGACCTCCCAGAAATCGGTCGCCGGGAGGCGTTCCTCCGGTCGTTTCTCGAGGACAAAAATCCCATCGCTCGTTAGGCGATCCGGCAGGCGATCGTTGCGCAGAAGCAAACGGGTAAAGCTCTCCCCGGCCGTGACCGAGTCATAAGGCGGGTCGGCGAAAATCAGGTCGTAGGATTCGGCGGTGCTGGCGTGGTTCAGAAAATCGAAGACGTCCTGTTTCCGAACCCGGCCGCTCAAGCCGGTTTGAGCGAGATTGCGCTCGATCGCGCCTGCTGCCAGACGATCGCTTTCCACAAACATAACAGAGGCCGCGCCACGGCTGAGAGCCTCGATCCCGAGGGCACCGGTGCCGGCGAAAAGATCGAGCACCCGCGCCTCGAGGACGCGCTCGCCTAACGATGAGAAGATGGCGGCCTTGACCCGGTCCATCGTCGGACGCAGGTCGGTCTTCGGGACAAAAAGGCGGATGCCGCCGGCCGTCCCGGCGATCACTCTCATGGCAAACGCGCCGGCGTTACGAGCGCGGCGGGCGACGGCGCCGGCGAACCGGAGGAAGCTGGATCCGGCGGAGAGACCAGCGCCGGCTGATCGTTAGGCGAAGGCAGCGGGGAAGGAGAAGGTGAGGCTTCGACCGGGGGGTTTTTCTTTTTCGCGTGACTGAAAAGGCTGCTGATCACTCCGCCGAGATCGCGCAAATCGCGGCCGACCAGTTTATCCATCAGGTCGGTCTTCGGACGATCAACCGTGCCGTTGATCTTGAAATCGACCGCGGCATAACCAGCCGGCTGCGGGAGAGGCCGGAAATTTTCGCGAATGGGGGAGAAGAGCTGGCGACGAACTTTGTCGTTGAGGGCGAGCTGCGCCTTGAGCCGCATTTTGCCGCGGAAATTGATCGTGCCGCTGGCGGTGAGGCGAATGTTAGGCGAACGCAGGAGCAGCTCGTCAATCGTAACGATGCCGGGGCTGATCCGATACTTCACTTCCGCCTGCTCGAGCTGCAACTGCATCAGCTCGTCGATCTGCAGGATCTGCCCGAGCGCGACGAGCAGGCTGTATTGCTGCAATTTTCCCTCGTGCAGCACGATTTCGCCGTGGCCAGTGAGCGCGTTGGGATCGGCTGTCTTCCCTTCAGCTTCGAGGAAACCTTCCACCCGTCCGGTGATCATGCCGGCGGGTCCGCCCGCATTCGTGAGCAGCGTATCCGCTTGGAGATCGCGAAACTTCACACTCGCGGTGAAGGGCGATTCCTCCGACTGCAACCGCATCTCGAAACGTCCGCTGACCACGCCGCCGGCAGCGTGGGCGGAGATACTCGAGAACTCCAGCTCCTGCGGATCGTAATGCAGCGGCGACTCCAGATCCTCAAGAAAGAAGCGGTCGCGTAACGAGATCCTGGCGACGTTCGCGTTGCCCTTGATCTCCGTCGCGGTGCGAAAGGCGGAACGAAAATCGAGTCCGCTAAACTTGGCGATCACGTGGTTGTTGGAATCGAGGAAGGTAAAATCGCCATCCTTCAAGGTGACGCGCTGGACCTCGGGCGTGAAGACAGGCGCGGGAGTTTCGACCGGAGCCGGTTCGTTAGGCGAAGCCGGCAGTGGGGTGGACGCGCTCGACCCGACCGTTCCGCTTTTCGTTAGGGTAACGGTCGCGGGGTTCGCGGGCGACGGGACGGAGGAGGAGGGATGTTTCTCCGGCGGGAGCTCGGGCAGGCGCCATTTTCCAGCGGAATTTTGCGCCCAGATCACCTCCGGTTTGACGAGGGAAACCTGGCGGATGACGAGCCGATCGCTAAAGAGCGACCAGAATTGCACGCGGAGCTGGAAGCTTTGCGCCTGGAGGAAATTGCCGCCGAGCTTGCCTGATTCCTGCGGGATGCTGATCCCGTTCAGTTTTAATCCGTTCCAGGGAGTGATGCTGATCTGTTTCAGGTGCAACGGCGTGCCGAGGCGTTGGCTGAGTTCCTGCTGGATTCGACGGTGTGTACCTTGCGATTGGACGTAGAGATTGACCGCGATGAGAAGAAGAGCGGCGAGCACGACCACTCCAGCGAGGATCCAGAGGAGGAGCCGGCTGAGCTTTTTCACCCGGGAAAACTACCCAGTGCGTGGTTGAAGAAAAGATGAAACCCGCCTAACAAGTAAATCCCTTGCCGAAAACCTGCGTCATTCTAAATCCATCGGCCCGCGGCGAACGTGCCCGGCGCTGGACGGAGCGGCTGCGGACGATGTGCGACGGCGCTACCTTTTGCGCGACCGTCCGGGCCGGCGATGCGGAACAATTGGGGCGTGATGCAGTCCGAGACGGCTTCGAGCAGGTGGTCGCGGCGGGAGGTGATGGGACGATTCACGAAGTGGTGAACGGCATCGCCGGGGCCGACGTTGCGCTCGGCCTGATGCCGATGGGAACGATGAACGTTTTCGCGAACGAGCTCGGACTGCCGGCGAATGATCTCGACCGCTGCTGGGAGATCATCCGCGCCGAAGAGACGCGTCTGATCGATTTGCCGACGGCGAATGGAAAACATTTCGTGCAGCTCGCCGGCGTCGGGCTTGATGCGCAGGTCGTGAAGGAAACCAGCCTAACGTTTAAGCGAAACTTCGGGCCGCTGAGTTATCTCGTCTCCGCCGCCCAGATCGCCGCGCGCCGTCCACCGCGTCTCTTGATCGAAGCGGAGGAGGCGTTGACGGAGGAGGGATCGTTCGTGCTTGTCGGCAATGGGCGCCTTTACGGCGGGCGTTTTCCGTTTTTCAAACATGCGGTGATCGATGACGGGTTGCTCGATGTGCTCGTCTTCAAACAGTTCGGTTACCTCGAGCTGATCAAGTATCTGCAAAATGTGATTTTCACCTCCGACATCACGACCAGGGAAGTGGAATATTTTCAGACGCGGCGCCTGCGAGTGAGCAGCGCGGAGGAGGTGCCGGCGGAGTTGGATGGCGAGCTGGTCGGCGGTTGTCCAGTGGAGTTTCTCATGCAACCGCGCGGGCTGAAGGTGCTCGCGCCGCTTTAGGAAACTGGCAAACGGCAGGCAGAGGGAGGCCCCCAACAAGCTTCCATGTCGCGCCGGCTCATGGGGATTCCCAATGACAACGCGACCCGTTTACAGTATTTTTGCTCCATGCGCTTGTCCGGCCGGAAAGCTTCGTCGCACGCGCCCCGTTGGTCGACGCCACAACGCATTGTCCTGTTTTCGCTCATCGGGATCAACGTCGTCGCGTTCCTCCTCCAGGAAGTGCTCCGACTCAGCCAACCGGGCCTCATCGCGCCGTATCTCGGCCTCAGTTACCACGGGATTGATCAGGCTTATGCCTGGCAATTTTTCAGCGCCATGTTTCTTCACGCCGGCATCCTTAGTTTCGCCGGGAGCATGGCCCTCCTTTACTTTATCGGACGTGATGTAGAGGCGATCCTGGGCCAACGGCAGTTTTTTTATCTCTT
>DASXDC010000343.1:0-15822 GCA_036490855.1 Chthoniobacterales bacterium | reverse complement strand
AACGAGCATCCCAGAATCAGACTACGACAATCTTTTTCTCGTCATCCGCCGCGCGCCGCCCGAGCTGATCCATCTGCATTATCGTTAGGCGCGACAGTCCGCTGGAACGCGATTTTGAATTTTGCACCGAGCGCGAGCTGGAAAGATGCGCGCGCAGCGTCAATGAAATTTGGGAAAGTCCCCGGCCAGAAGAGCGCTCCGGCCGACATGTTGGTTCGTCGGGAGGCGCGATTGCCATGTGAAATGACCGAATTAGCGGCCGATTCGGTGGCCTAAGCCGACCGCCAGATGCGCTCGAAAATCGCCGCTGTCAGTGGAGTCACGGTTTCGTTAGGCACGAGACTTCGGAGCGCCGGGACCAAGTCGCGCATCCGCGAGCCCGCTTCATAGATTGCCTGAGCGAATTGGGGCGGTTGGCGGATGGGGCCGCGAAGTCCGGAGCGCCATTTACCCATCAGAAGCAGCGCGCAAGGCGGACACTCGCGAGCCAGACGGAATGGGGACCCGCGCAGCTGCCCTCCGCGGATTATTTTTGCTCAAAAAGCGTCGTGCGCGCGACCCGCTCGCCTTTCAGGAAAACAGTCGCGATTGATGAGAGCGCGTGCACGTCCTGCAAAGGGTTGCCGTCCACGATCAAGAGCGTCGCCTCTTTTCCCTTCTCGACCGTGCCGATGCGGTTATCGGCGCGCAAAAGTTTGGCCGCGTTGAAGGTCGCCGCCTGGAGTGCAACTTCCGCTGGAATCCCAGCCGCGACCCAGAGTTCGATCTCGCGCTGCACGGTCGGGCCATGCATGACGAGGAAATTTCCCGCGTCGGAGCCGGTGACAAGCATCACCCCCGCGTGCCAGGCTCTGAGCAAGTTGCTGCTGCCGGTTTCGAGCGAGAGCGGATAATGGCTCAGTCCGTCGCGAATCGATTTTGTCCCCTTGCTCGTGAGCGCGTGCTCCGTGCCTGTGAACAGCTCTTTTGTCGTCGTCTGCTGGACTAACGAGCGCTTGAGCAGCTCTCCGTTTCCTTTCGCAAAATCGGACAGACCTTCCACCACGCTCAAGGTTGGATCGAGGGCGATCCCCTTCTCTTTCATCTGCGCGATCGTCGCGTCCGGAATCTGATCGCGGAAGGAACCGTGCTCGATCGAATCTGCGCCTAACGACACCGCGTCGCTCACATCGCGTGCGTCGCCGGTGTGAATCGAAGCCGGCAGCTTCTTCACGTGCGCCTCCTCCACGACCGCGCGCAGGAGATCGAGATTCATCCGATTAAAGGTGTAACCCGGTACGCCGGCCTCGAGGATTCCCTTGATCGCATCCACACCCTTCGCGGCGAGATCGTCCACCATCTTGCGCGCTTCCGGCGCGGTCTTGGGGATGCGAAGGAATTGCGCGTTAAAATCAGCGCGGGCCATTTCCGGCATGCTTTTCGCATACTCGGTGCCGTGACCTCCCTCGGCGGTGAAGAGCGGACCGCAGAGGAAAAGTTCGCTGCCCAATTTTTCGCCGCTGTTGAAACGCGCGCGCAGCTTCAGCATGTCATCGACCTTGTCGCCCGCGCTGCGGACAGCGGTGATGCCGCAATAAAGATACGCCTCCAGTTCGCGCTCGTTTGAAGCCTCGGGGTCGAACTTCGACCAATCGTCGTAGAAACCGCCCGGACCTCCGAGGTGTACATGCATGTCGATCAGGCCCGGCAGGATCGTCTTGCCCGAGGCATCGATCGCCTCGGCGTTGAGCGTCTTCGCATCGGGGAAATTTCCCTCGTAGACCTCGGCGATCTTACCGTCCTTGATCAGGACGGCACCGGACTCAATCACCTTGCCGTTCCCGACAAAGATGCGGCCGTTCGTCAGCAGCCAGGTGTGACCGCGCCGCATCTCGCGCGCGAGGATTCGCGCCTTGACGAGGTCATGCTGACTCCAAGCCTGATAGGCACCGAGAAAAAGGAACGGCAGCAACACCACTAGCACCCACAGTTTCGCCGAAGCACGAAGCTTCTCCTCCTTCTCCCACCGAAATAATTTCGTTGCGATAAAAGTGGCCACGACGGTCGTGACAATTAGCGCGATCACCGCCTGCCAGTTCGCCCAGATGGTCTCACCTCGTTGCAATATGCCGCCCATCCCAGTCATGAGATAGGTCGCCGGGATGAACTGGGTGATGTTTTGCAACCAATGCGGCATGTAGGTGATCGGAATGGTCGCGCCGCTCAGGAAAAGCATCGTCATGTAGATCGGCTGGATAAGGATGTTGCTCTCCTGTGAAGAATTGACGACCGCGGCGACGATCAAGCCTAACGAACGAAAAGCGACCGCCCCGAGACAGACAAAGGCGAGCAGCGAAACGAGATGCCCCGGAATCGGCATCCCGTAAAACTGATGCGCCAAAACTACCATCAGCGCGACACTCGGCAGATAGAGTACGAGCCCCGTAATCATCGACGCGCAGAGCAGCGGGACCGGCGTGATCGGCGTCACCTTGTAGCGCCGCAGAACATTTTCCTCCCGCTCCTGCACCGCGCGCATCCCTGCCCCGAAAAGTCCGTTCCCGAGAATGCCGAGTACGATCACCATCGCCACCACCTGCAGAATCGCCGAGCCTTGGTGAGCATCGAACATCTGGGCAAAGATGAAAAAGAAGGTCAGGGGGAAGAAGTAGTTGAAGAACAAGACGGCGCGATTTCGCCGCGCGAGCTTGAGGTCGATTTTGAGCAGGGCGAGAAATGCTTTCATTCGTCAGTCCCGCAGCCGCTTCCCGGTCAGCTCAATGAAGACGTCCTCCAGCGTCGGCCGCTTCAGGTGCACGTCGATCAACTCCAGCCCCTGACTGTCGATCCAGCGAATCAGCTCGACCAGGGTTTGCGCCGGACGACTGGAGCCAACCGAAATTATCCGGCGATCGTCGCTCACCGTCGCGCGAGTCGCGCCCGGCCACGCCGGCATGTCACCAGCCGGCAACGGCTGGCCTAACGACACCTCCACGCCCGATTGAGTCGCACTCTTTTCCTGCAGCTCGCGCGGTGAACCAATCGCGATGATGACGCCGTTGTCGATAATCGCGACCCGGTCGCAGAGCCGTTCGGCTTCCTCGATGTAGTGCGTCGTCATCAGGATGGTGCGCTTCTCCGCTCGCAGCTCCTCGATCAAATCGCGAATCTCGAGCCGCACCTGTGGATCGAGACCCGTCGTCGGTTCGTCGAGGAAAAGCATTTGCGGATCGTTGATCAGCGCGAGCGCCAGGGCGAGTCGCTGCTTTTGTCCACCGGAGAGAGTCGCATAACCGGCCTCGCGTTTTTCCCAGAGCTGCAAGCGCCGAAGCAGGGCATCGCCGTCGACACGACGTGTGTAGAACGCGCCGAAAAGATCGAGCGCTTCGTGCACCTTCATCTTGTCCGGCAAATTCGTCGCCTGCAGGCAAACACCGATTCGATCCTTCAATGCCTGCACTTCCCGGTCGGGATCAAATCCAAGCACCGTCACCTCGCCGCCGCTGCGCCGGCGGAGACCTTCCAGAATCTCGACCGTCGTCGTTTTGCCCGCGCCATTCGGACCGAGGAGACCGAAGACTTCGCCGGAGCGCACTTCAACGTCGATCCCTTTCACCGCCTCCAGGTCGCCATACGATTTGCGCAGGCCGCGCGCGTGAATCGCGATCTCATTCATGATGGCTGAGGCGAACTGCGGGATGACTCTTGCCTAACGACTCGCGGCAATCGCGTGAGGAGCGCGAGGAGTGCCGCCAGTCCGCAAAGTTTCGCGAAGAGTTCGCCGTGCCGGACATAAAACGTGAGCTCGCCATTTGTCGGGACCGCCACCGTGCCCGTTAAAACGCCTTGTGTAAACTCGCTGCCCTTGGAATCAAGCAACACCTGCGTGACGCGGCCGTAGCGATTCACGAAACAGGTCACACCGGTGTTCGCCGCCCGCGCCATCGGCCGTCGCGTCTCGACGCAGCGGAAGACCGCGTTTTCCAAGTGCTGCCGCGAACCTGCGGAATGCAGGAACCAACCGTCGTTCGTGATGTTCGCGAGCAGGCCCGCGCCGCGCTGGACAAACTGCCGCGTCAATTCCCCGAGCGTATCCTCGAAACAAATCAAGGGTGCGACTTTGATGCTATCCGTCGTTAGGCGAAAGACGACCGGCTCCTTTCCCCGCGTGAAATCCGCCGGCACCTGATCGCCAACGATTCGGGCCACGAAGGGCACAGCGTTTCGTCCGGGAACATATTCGCCGAACGGCACGAGATGCAGCTTCCGATAAACCTGGATGCTTCTCCCGCCGTTCGAGACGAGGAGCGCCGCGTTGTAGTCGCCCTCCTGATCGGCGTCGATCGTCCCGAGCAGTAGATCGGTTTTGGTCGAACGCGAAACGTCCATCACGAATCGATAATTATCTTCATCGAGCAGCGCCGGCGCGGGCGTCGAACTCTCCGGCCAGATGATAAGCTGCGGCGGCGGACGCGTCGCGAGGCCAAGACGTGTCAGGCGATCGAAAAGCGCGAACGTCTTAGCCTGATAAGCGCGGCTGAATTTTTCTTCCCGCGGAACATTCGCCTGCACGGCCGCGATCCGGAGCGGCTCGGTCGGCGTTTCGATTTGCAGGGCGCGAATCCCGAACGCGCAAATGCCGACGATCGCAGCCATCGTTAGGGTAAAATCGTAATGCGGGCGGCGGATCGGCCCTTTCGCCTCCGCGATGAACCGTCGGACGCTGGCGAGCGCGATCACGTTCCCAAAGACGACCAGGAAGGAAAGGCCGGCCACGCCGCTGTACTCCGCGATCTGGATAATCGGCAGAATGTTGTGCAGCGGAACGCCAAGGCCATTCCAGCCCCAACCGCTGAACATCCAGCCACGAATCCATTCCAGCGCCGCCCAAGCCGCGGCGAGCGCGAATGCCAGCCAGAGATTATGCAACGAGCTGAGCCAGGGAGAGCGCATCTCCGGGGACTCGTTAGGCTGGCGCGGCCGGAACAGGCCGGCGAACCAGCTCCAGACCGCGAAGTAAACCCCCATGTAGAGCCCAACCATGACGAGCCCTGGCACCGTGACCGTGTGCAGCCAGGAAAAAACGCCCCAGAAAAAAATCACACCCGCGACGTAGCCGAGGAGAAGATCGCGCAGCCAGCGACGCTTCGTTCCGGCGCCCGAAAACCAGACCGCCGTCAGCAACGGCGTGAGCGCGATCCAGCAGAGCCACGTTTGTTCAAAGGGCGCGAAGCACAGCACCGCGAGCAGGCCGGTTAGCGCAGCCGCGAGCCACGGCCAAAATCCGAGCCAGCTTTTGAAACCTGATCTTTCGCTCACTCGCAAATCAGGACCGGCGCCGGCGTCGCCCGGTCTCCGGCTTCTGCCGGGACGGGAAGATCGCGTCCTTCAACTCGCGCGCGAAAGATGGGTTGACTCGAAAGGAGGCGCTCTTCACCGCGTCCATCGTGCGGATGTTCACCTTATTAGAGACGACGTAGTCCGTCGCCATCAGCCCGGCGAGCGCGTCGAGGAATTCTGCCCCTTCCATCTCCTCCATTCGATCCGCCAGCTGCACACCGGGCATCATGCTGCCGCTCAGGCCGATCGTTTTCAGAATCGAGATTTCACCGCCGTTGAGACTGATTTCTCCCATAAAAGATATTGAACGGCTGCCGCGCGCTGTCCAGAAACGTTAGGCGGCAACGCGCCGCTCCGCATCGTCTTGCAGCCATCGCCAGAGTGCGGCGAGTTTTTTCTCCACCTCCGGCTTGATCGCCTCCAGCTCCTCCGCCGTGAATTCCCCGCCTTTGGGCTGGCGCTGCGCGAAGAGGTAGAACTTAATCTTCGGCTCCGTTCCGGAACCGCGGACCGCGATGCGGGTCTGGTCGGCCAATTCGAAGATCAGCATCTTCTCTTTCGGGATTTCGTCTCCTTCCACGTCGCGAACCGTGTCGGTTTCAAAATTGCGGACCGCGGTCACTTTGCTTCCCAGCATTTCGTTAGGGGGATTGCGGACGTAGGTGGCGAGGAGACGCGCGATCTTCTCCGCGCCCTCCGCTCCCTCGAAGGTGAGAGCGCTGTTTTTCTCGAGGTAAAAACCAAGCTCGCGATAGATCTGGTCGAGCAGCCCGTCGATCGTTAGGCCAAGCGACTTGGCATACGCCGCCACTTCGCAGAACATGATCGCCGCGCCGTTCCCATCCTTGTCACGCACGAAATCCGCCCCGCTGTAACCGTAACTCTCTTCGCCGCCGAAAATATAAAACGAGGAATGCGCGAGCCGCAGCCGGCGCGTTTCCTCTTCCGGAAGATCGCGATAATTTTTCGCCGCCTCAGTCGGGAGCGCGCGCTCGTATTTTTCCAATTTCGCACCGATGTACTTGAATCCGGTCAGGGTCTCGATGCAGCGCAGGCCGAACTTCTGCGCGATCGCTTTCTGCAGATCGGTCGTGACGAAGGTCTTGATGATGACGCCGCGGGAAGCGTTCTCGGAATTGAGCACACCCTGCTCGAAGAGCTTCTTCGCCCGATAATAGGAGATGAGCGCGCCGATCTGGTTACCGCTCAACAATTTCATTTCGCCCTGCGCGCTTTTCACTGCCACTCCCATCCGGTCGCAATCCGGGTCGGTCGCGATCACCAGATCAGCGTTCTTCTTTCGCGCCAGCTTGATCGCGAGTTTCAAGGCTTCGGCATTCTCGGGATTAGGGGATTTGACGGTCGGAAAGCGGCCGTCGAATTGATCCTGTTCCGGCACAACATCGAACCTAAAACCGAGCCGTTGCAGCATCGGTTTGAGAATGATGCCGCCGGTCCCGTGGATCGGGGTAAAGACGATGCGCAAATCGTTTTGCGATCGCACCAATGCCGGGTCGAGCACGAGCGTCTCGAGCCGCGCCATATAGGCTTCGTCCACTTCGCGCCCGAGAGTGGTGATCCTGCCTGCCGGCTCGTTAGGCACGAACGGCCCTGCGGAATTGACCTTCGCGATGATGCCGCTGGCGTGCGGTTCCACGACCTGCGCGCCGTCGCGGAAGTACACTTTGTAGCCGTTATCGTGCGGCGGGTTGTGGCTCGCCGTCACGACCACGCCCGCGCTCGCGCGCAGATGGCGGACGGCAAAGGAAAGCTCGGGGGTGGAGCGCGGGCCATCGAAGATGGAGGCATCGCACCCGTTACGCGCCGCCACCTCGGCCGCGAAGCGGGTGAAATCGGAAGAGAAGAAACGCGTGTCGTGCGCGATGACGATTCTCGGCCGGCCCTCGATGCCCTGGCGCTGAAACCATTCGCGAAGATAGTTGGCCAGGCCCCGCGTCGCCCGCCGCACGCTCTCGAAGTTCATCGCGTTCGTCCCGACACAGGGATATTGCGGGCGTCCCAGTTCGTTAGGCGTCCCCTTCTCCGCCGCGGTCACGATTTTGCCGATGGTGCGGCCGCGAATTCCGCCCGTCCCAAAAGCGAGCGAGCAATAGAAACGGTCATTCAATTCCGTCCAGGCACCGGCATCGATCAGCTCGCCGATCGATTGCGAAGCAATCGACAACGTCGCGCCATCGAGCGTCTGCCGCAGATTAGCTGCGCTCGAGGCGAGCAAATATCCGGCGGCGGCGGCTTTCCCGATTGCTTCCAGTCTGTCCATTTCGCCACCTTTCAGGCGCCGGCTATTCTTTGCAAGCAGCGCCGGCGGCGTCGCCGCGCCTAACGATTTTGCGACGATCGCAGGAACGGATGCGCGAAGGTCTTAGCTGAAGTCACTTCAAAATCGCGATCGCGTAGGTGACAAAAGCGCAGACGACCGCCATGAGGATGAGCGCGAGAACAAAGACCACGTCGGCGAAGCGCTCGACGCGGTGCATCCGTTGCAGGTTGCGGGTCCGGAGCGCCCAGTAGGAAGAGAGGCAGGCGACGAGAAAAAGGAGCGCGTCGAGCGCGAGCAGATCGTCTGCAAAGGTATCCGTCTTGCGCAGGGTGATGACGACGCGGAGGAGTCCGATCACCGTCAGGCAAACGCCGACCATGCCGGCGGAGACACTGAAGATGTGAATGCTGGAGGCGCGCCTAACGACGAAGAGTGAAGCGATTGTTAGGCGTTTCCCAGAGACGCAGGCGGACAAGGCGCTGATCGAGGGCCGAGCTGAATTTCGGCCAGAGTGCGCGCACGATGTTTTCCCCGGTGGATGGCCGGTCGCGGAATTCCTCGGTCTCGAGGTCGAGATGCTTGTCCTGCCACGAATGGAGCGCGCGGTCGATTCCGTCGCGAAAAGCGATGAAATCGTAGAGGGTGCCGCTTCGTTCCTCAAACGGCCCGCCGATCGTCGCCTCGGTCAGATACCGATGGCCGTGCCCGCGCGGGTTATTGCACTTGCCGTAGAGCTCGAAGTTCTCGGCGGCGGAAAGCGCCGGCGCATGGAGACAATGTGCGGCGCTGAAAGAACGTCGCATCCCAAGAAAATACCTGCCGCCATTCCAGTACTCCGCAAAGAAATCTTCGCGCTCATGCAGGCGAACCCGCTCAACCGGAAGGAACGCGGCGACGCGCTCATGCAGATAGCGTGCGAGGCTCTCGGTCGTCTTCGGCAGATTCGTTAGGCCGAGAACTTCGTGATTCAGATTCTTGTGGTCCAACTCCCCCCGGAGCGACGCGAGACAACCGTCCAGCTCCGCCTGTTTCGTTCCCTCCCGAAAGGTGAGGCGCGCACGGTAATGATGACCGTGGCCATGCGGTGACGCTGCCGTCCCGAAAAGCGCATTGTTTTCCTCGGCACTCAGACGCGGGGACATCGTCTGGCGCGCTGCTGAGAATTCGAACCAGTAGTTCGCTTCGGTCACCCCATCGGCGTAAACGGTGGCGCTCCGCTCCGGCGTCTCGACGAGATGACAGGCGATCAGACTCGCGCCGAGATCGCCAAAAAGCGGCTCGACCTCGGCGAAAAGCTGGCGGGCGACGTTCTCGGCAGTCGGCGGCAGGTCACGAAAGTGCGGATGATCTTCGTTCAGAAACTTGTGATCGAAGTGCGCGTGCAGGACCTCTGCGACCCGCGCCTTGATCTCGCTGATGTTGACGAGCATCCCATTAATCGCGTTGACCTCGCCGGTGAAAACGAAATAGGCGACGTAGTTTCGCCCGGTGCCATATCGGGCGGATGTTTCGTGGCCGAACGCCGCGACATTTTCTGCGACCGAAAATCCGGGATCCGAAAGACGGCGCGAGGCCGAAAATTCGAGCCGCTTGCTGACCGTCAGCAGCATCGGAGCGCTCACTGAGCGAGGAGGGCGAGAAATTCGCCGCGGGTCCGCGCGTCTTCCTTGAAGCTGCCGAGGAGGCAGGAGGTTTTCATGACCGAATTCTGCTTCTCCACCCCGCGCATCATCATGCAGAGGTGCTTGGCCTCGATCACGACCGCCACGCCTGCCGGGTGGATCGCCTGCATCAGAGCATCGGCCACCTGGGTCGTGAGCTGTTCCTGGATTTGCAAGCGACGCGCAAAGACGTCGACAATGCGCGCCACTTTCGAGAGCCCGATGACTTTCCCATTCGGAATGTAGGCGACATGCGCGCGGCCGATGAACGGCAGGAGATGATGTTCGCACATCGAATAAAGCTCGATGTCCTTCACCATCACGATCTCGCTTGCGTCAGAATTGAAGACGGCGTCATTCACGACTTCCTCGATCGACTGGCGATAGCCCTGGGTAAGAAATTCGAAGGAGCGCGCGGCCCGGCCAGGCGTTTTGGCGAGGCCCTGCCGATTGCGATCTTCGCCGACGGCCTCGAGCAGTTCGCCGAAGATGCGTTCCATTTCCTCGACGCGAGCGCGGTTGAGCCGGTTTCGTTTTAACGTTAGGCGTTCGGAAGTGTCGAAGTCGTTATCCTGCACGGCGACAGTTTAGCTGGGCGACCGCGCGAGGACAAATGAGCCGCGGACAATTGGCGGGCCTGCTCGTCCATTCCCGAAACGAAGTTGCCCGCCGCGCTCGAAGCGCGCGGCTCGTTCGTTAGGCCGGCTGAATTAATCGAGCCAGCTGAGCGGATACTTCTCGTCGTCGAGTTTCACTGCCTGCTCCGTCAGCTCGAGGGTGTGTTGGGTGTCGAACATGACCGCGAGTTCTTCCGTTCGCTCCGCGTTCTTGCTCGCCATGATCGTGCCCGGATGCGGACCGTGCGGAATGCCGCGCGGATGGAGTGTGATCGAGCCGGCCTCGATCCCGCGGCGAGAGCCGAAATTTCCGCGAACGTAGAAGAGCACTTCGTCGGCTTCGACATTGTCGTGCACCCACGGAATTTTGACTGCTTCCGGATGGGTATCGAGCAGGCGCGGCGCAAAGGTGCAGACGACATAACCGCGAATCTCGAACGTCTGATGGATCGGCGGCGGCTGATGAACAGTGCCGGTGATCGGTTCGAAGTCGGCCGCGTTAAAGGTGTAGGGATAAACGTAGCCGTCCCAGCCGAGGACATCGAAGGGATGATGCGCGTTCACCACTTTCGTTAGGCGCGGACCGTCCTTGACGAGAATCTCCACGTCGCCTTCGCGATCAATTATGATCAGCTCCGTCGGTCCATGAAAATCACGCTCCGAATACGGCGAGCCCATCCGAATCTGGCCATCGCTGTTCAGGTAGCGGCGCGGAATGCGCACCGGGCCGCTGGATTCCAGAACGAGGTAATCTTCCTCCTCCACGTCATCCGGCACGAGGCGATATGTGATCCCGCGTGGAATCACGATATAATCCTCGGCGCGATAAGGGAGCTTCCCAAATTGACTTTCGAGGACGCCGCCGCCTTTGAAGACGAAGATGATCTCGTCCGCGCCGCCGTTCTTGAAAAACTCGTAGGCGCCGAAGTTCTTCTCCGGCTTGCAGCGGTAAGCGACGATGTCGTCGTTGAAAAGAATCGGCACGCGTCCGGTGTAGACGTCGCCGCGCCGCGGGATATCGGCGGTCTTGAAATGGTGATGCCGGAGCGGGCTTTCTGCGGCCTTCTTTAACTCTTCGCACTTCAGCAGTTCGACGCTACGCACCCGGGTCGGCGGACGAATGTGATACATGATCGAGTAGGCTTCGTTGAATCCCTCCGTCGTAATGACGTGTTCGTAGGCGATGCCCTCATCCTTGTAACCGCCATTGGATGACCCATTGCGGTGAAACCAGATGTGGTGTTTGCGGGGGATCTTTCCGAGCTTCTGATATTGCGGCATCGTAATCTCCTCTTACAGGTTGCCCCGGCGATCCTGCTCCTTCTCAAGAGCTTCGAAGAGCGCCTTGAAATTTCCCTTTCCAAAACTTTTCGCTCCTTTGCGCTGGATGATCTCGAAAAAGAGAGTCGGCCGATCTTCGACCGGCTTGGAAAAGATCTGGAGCAGATATCCCTCGTCGTCGCGGTCGATCAGGATGCCTAGTCTCTGGAGCGGCTCGAGATCTTCGTCAATCTTACCAACGCGATCGAGAACGGTCTCGTAATAGCTCGGTGGGATTTTGAGAAACTCTACACCGCGGCTTTGCAGGTCGGCGACAGTCGTGACGATATCCTTGGTCGCAATCGCAACGTGCTGGACGCCTTCGCCGCCGTAGAAGTCGAGATATTCTTCCACCTGCGATTTCTTTTTTCCTTCGGCCGGCTCATTGATCGGAAACTTCACAAAGCCGTTCCCGTTACTCATGACTTTACTCATGAGCGCGGAATACTCGGTCGAGATATCCTTGTCGTCGAAGCTCAGGATATTGCGGAAGCCCATCACCTCCTCATAAAACTGGACCCATGGATTCATCTGGTTCCACCCGACGTTGCCGACGCAATGATCGACATATTGCAGCCCGGTCGACTTGGTCTCGTAACCCGGGTCCCACTTTTCGAAACCGGGCATGAAAGGCCCGTTATAATTCTGGCGCTCGATGAAGAGATGAACCGTCTCGCCGTAAGTGTGAATGCCGCTCGTGACCACTTCGCCCTGCTCGTCAGTCAGCTTTTTCGGCTCGAGGTAACTCTTCCCGCCTCGCTTCGTCGTTTCCTTCCAGGCAGACGTCGCATCCGGCACACGGAGCGCGAGCATTTTCACGCCGTCGCCGTGCTTGTAGATATGATCGGCGATCGGATTATCGGGCCGGAGCGGCGTCGTCAGAACGAAGGTTAGTTTGTTCTGCCGGATGACGTAGCTGGCCCGATCCTTCATCCCGGTCTCGGGGCCGGCATAAGCGAGACTTTGAAAACCGAAGGCGGTCTTGTAAAAGTGCGCCGCCTGCTTCGCGTTCCCGACGTAAAATTCGACGTAATCCGTTCCTTCCAGCGGTAAAAAATCGGTCTGCGCGGACGGAGCGGCCTTTGGTGCTTCGAGTGTTGTTTCCATAAGCGTGTTTCAAGAGCGGCCGGCCTAACGACGCGCGAGGCGGGCCGCCCCGAAATATAACGGCGGCCGCGTCCGCCCGCAATCGCTAGAATGCAAAGCCAAAGCTGAAATGGAAGGCGCCGAAATCTTCGTCCGGCCGCGGGCTCGGGTTCACGCCATAATCAAGCCGGACCGGGCCGATCGGCAGGTTGTAGCGCAGACCGACGCCGACGCCGTAGCGCATATCGTTCAGGCTGGGCGAGCGCGCGTCTGGTAAGAGATTGCCCGCGTCGACGAAAACCGCGCCTAACAATTCCCCATAGATCGGAAAGGTGTATTCGACGTTAAAGATGCTGTAGAACTCGCCGCCGATCGGATTGCCGAAGCGATCGTGCGGTCCGAGATCGCGCTCGCCGAAGCTGCGCACGGTTGTGCTCCCGCCGATAAAAAAGCGCTCGTCGATCGGGATCGCGAGCGCCGCACTCGTGCCGGCGGTGTCGAGTGGATAAACGATCGCGGCCCGCGCCCCGAAGGCGAGCAGGCTGCGCTCGAACCATTTCTGCAAGCTCGACTTTTGCAGGTCCTCGCCCTCGAGCTGCACCGCCGGATCGGGCGCGAAGGAAAGATAATAGCTCACTCGCCCGGTTGCGCGGAGCAGATCGATGTCGCTCCCGATCGCGCTCGAAGCGAGATCGAGCGTGTTGTCGAAAACAAACCCGCGCGGCGCGACGAGCGGGTTCTTGCGCAGATCGAGCGTCTGGGTGAAGCCGACCGAGCTGATAAAATACGAGGTCGTGCCTAACAATTCCGTCGGAATGGTGGCGTCGGTTACTTCCACATGACGATCGGCGACGACGAATGCGATCGAGTATTTATCGGTGATCTGCCGGCTGAGGGTGACGCGGCCGCCGAGCTCGAATTTCGAATATCCATCGAAATCGTAGGTGATGGCGGAGAGTCGCACTTTCAAACCAAAGCCGGTGTTGAAAAGATACGGATCTTCGAAGGTGACATCGCCTTTGTAGCCGCGCTGCGACCATTCGACCGAGGTCGTGACTGGCCGGCCGAAGCCGAAGAGGTCGCGATTCGCATAAGAGGCGCCGACGATCGCGCCGTCGAAAGAGCCGTAGCCGAGCGAGAAACCAAATTCCTGCGGCTTTGCTTCTTCGACGTTGATGTCGAGCCGGAGCAGATTTCCACCGACCGGCGTCGGGTTGACCTTGAGGATGTTGAAGAGACCGGTCCGCATCATCTCGCGGAACTTTTTGTCGAGCGTCTCCGGGCTGTAGGGACGGCCGCGCAATTTCTTAAAGCGATCGACGAGATAACTCGGGCGCAACTGCCGCGTCCCCTTCACCGTCACGCCATCGAAATGGTAGACCGGTCCCGGATCAATCGTCACCCGCACCGGCACGCGGCCCTGGATCGCGAGCGTCGGGTCGGCGACCGCGTCGACTTTGATCGCGTAATAACCGCGGGTCTTGAAATAGGATTGCAGACGCCGCGGGATATCGGCCAGCCGGCCCTCGGTGTAGGGCTGGCGGAGCAGATCGAGCATCTGCCCGCGCAACGCTTCCGAACCATAGATCGTCGGCCCGACGAAGTTGATGTTGCCGAAGAAATACTGCTCGCCTTCGTGAATCAGAATCCGCGCCGTCACGAGATCGGGCCGTACATATTCATAGGTCGGCGGCTCGACTGTGCATTCGACGTAGCCCTCGGAAATGTAGAAGCGCTGGACGAGATTCGCGCCTTCCTCGATATCGCTCGGGACAAATGGCAGGAGCGCCTGCGCCTTCGAAACCCGCTCCCGGGTCGGCCCGACGGCGTAGTCGAAAAGCTTGTCCGACGGCACCTTGCGATTGCCAACGAAAAGCAATCTTCCAAGGTGCACGAGCGGCCCTTCCACGATCGTTAGGCGAAATCGGCTGGGCGAGAGAAGGGTGTAGTTCACGCTCACTTTGGCGTAGCCGTGTTTGCGATAAAAGAGCTCGAGAAAAAAGGCGGCGTCGTCCGCCCGCGCGGCGCTCAGGCCATTCTGCTCGATGAAGCTGACCTGTTCCTTGATCTGCGAGCGGAGCTCCTTCTCGGCAAAAGCGGTGTTGCCGACGATCTCGAGGTTGGCCTGCTGGGCGACCTTTTCCTGCTGCTTCGCCTCGCTTTTGCGTTGCTTCTCCTGCGCTTCCTGCTGCGGAAGCCTGACCGCGGCCTGGCCAAACGCCAATTCGCTCGTTAGGCAAAGACAGCCGAAAAGAAGCGCGAGCCGTCTCATTTTGCCTAACGAAAACGAATGAGATACTTGACCAGCCCGCGAAAGCCGCCCTGCACTCCGAGATCGCCGATGAGCACGACGTGATCGCTCACCTTGTAGCGCGCGGTCGCGGTCTGCTCGCCGGTCCGCGGATCGGTATTGCCAAACTCAACGTCGAGCCGGCTGAAGAAGGAGTTGTCGTTCGTCTCTGGCGGCGCGCCTTTCTTGAAGATTTTTCGGTAAAGCTGCTTCACGAGCAGAATCGCGGCCCGGCTTGCAAGCACGTTGCCGGTCGCGAGCTCCTCGCGCGTCGTGCCGGTGGCGAGGAGAGAGATGATTTCCTCCTGCGGGAGCGGCGGCTCGCTGCTGAAGATCGCCTGCGGATTGAGCGCCGTGCCGTAAACGTAAACGTGGATCGTGTAGTCGCGGATGAGCGAAGTCCCCTGCAATTCGATTCGCGGGTTGAACGGATCGTCCGGATCGAAATAAAGAAAGCCGAGATTGATCGTGAGCGTGCTGAACGGCAGGGTGGCGTCGAAATTTTTCAGCCGCACCTGACCCTGCAGTTGCGGATGTAGTCCGGGTCCGGCCAGCTTCATATCGACGACCGCGCTCCCGGTCGCGAGGTTGCCGCGAATCAGGAACGGTTCCTTGCTCTTGATCGCAACGTCGAACTTCCAGTCGCTCAGTGGCGGATTCGGAAACGAAAGAGTCGGGGCCGCAGCGGGCGGTTCAGGATGCGGCGCGGGCCGGCCGGGGAGCGCGATCGGGATGATGTCAATGTTCTTGAAGAAGCGACTGTTCGTCGTCAGCACCTGACCGCTCACGCTCGCGCTCTTAAATGGCCCTTCGACCTTGATGTCGGCATCGACACGCGCAGTCAGGTTATCGTTTCGCGCCACCAGGACGCTGTTCGCTTTGAGGTGGAGATCGAAATTCGGCTCCGTCAATTTCGGCAGAGTGATGCGACCGGAGAGAGTGAAAGGACCGCCCGCAAGTTCGCCCCCGAATCGGTCCAAGCTGAGCGTGTTGCCGCGGAAATTAAGGAGCGCCTTGAAATCCTGCAGCGCCGGCAGAGTTGGATTTTCGAAACGAGCGACGACGATGTTCATGTCGGCCGAGCCGCTGAGGGCGGGCTTCGCGATCGTGCCGTCGACGTTCACGTTCAGCGCGAGGCTGCCGTCGAGCTGGCGGAGAGCGGGCACGAATTCGCGCAGGAAGTTGATCGAGCTGCGCGGCATCTGCACCCTGGCGATGATTGGCGTTTGCTCGTCGAACTTCTTCTCC
>DASXDC010000342.1:0-2492 GCA_036490855.1 Chthoniobacterales bacterium | reverse complement strand
CTCTGATCGGACCGGCGGCGCGCCTTACAAGAATCGCGACGGTTACGCTTTCCCTTACGGCGATTATCTTGGCCTGACGGTCGACGGAACGGGACGGAACCACGTCATCTGGGGAGAAGGCACGAGCTACGACGGGCCGGGCGGCGCCTGGTACACACGCAGCGTGCCTAACGAGTAGGCGGCTACTCCACGCTCGCTATCGTCGGTTGCCCTTCGCGCCGATAGACGAGCCCGCCTTTCATGACGAAATTCACTTTCGTAAACTGGTCCGGATTCGTCAGGGGATCACCCGCCGTCGCGACGATGTCTGCATAACGACCGGGTTGGAGCGAGCCAATGCGATCGGCGGCGCCAAGAAGATCGGCCGCATGGCCGGTCGCGGCTTCGAGCGCCTTCACCGCCGGCAGACCTCCGGCGATCATGAGGCCAAACTCCATCGTATGATCTCCTTCTCCGATGTCAGTTCCGTAGGCGATCTTGACTCCCGACTTGACGGCGAGCGGGAAATTTTTCTTCGGCAGAGGATCGTTCGCCAATTCCTTCGGCGCTGTCCCAGGCGTGAGCAGCTCCGGATGATCGTGCGCCGCACGGTAAAAGATTTCATAGACCGTCAGCGTGGGAACAAGATAAGTGCCGTGCTGCTTCATGAGAGAAAACGTCTGAGCGGTGGCGAACGATCCATGCTCGACTGAATCGACCCCGGCTCGCACCGCGGCCTCGATCGCGCCCGCCGGATAGATGTGCGCGGCTACTTTCATGCCTAACGAGTGAGCGGTTGCAACCGCCGTCTGCATCTCGTCATCCGTCATGAGCTGGAGGTGCGGATTATCACCGGTGGAAGCGATCCCGCCCGAGGGCATGATCTTGATCAGGTCAGCGCCGCGGCGGCGATGTTCGCGGACGCGAAAGCGCGCTTCGTCTGGATTGTCGACCACGCCATTCGACCAACCAGGGTGGGAAAGGGCGGGGTCGAAGCCGTTGCGCGGATCTTCGTGGCCGCCGGTCGGCCCGAGCGGCTCGAGCGAAACCCAGAGGCGCGGGCCGCAAACTTTCCCGGCATTGATCGCATCGCGCAGGGCCGTTGTTTCATCGCCGCCGCCGACGTCGCGCCCGCTCGTGAATCCCTGCTGCAACATGGCGCGGGCGAATACAGCGCCATCGAAGGCGCGATCGAGATCGGTATGCGTGAGTGCATCTTCCGTGGCATTAACGCGGCTCGGCAGCTTTGAGGCGATGTGGATGTGGCAATCGATGAAACCAGGCATGACCGTCTCATTCGTTAGGTCGATGACTTCGGCGCCGGCTGGACTAACGAATCCCGGCTCGATTTTCGTAATGCGGTCGTCATGGATAAGGATGGAGACTTTGCTCTGCGCCGCGTCGTGGATTCCATCCAGCAGGGTCCCGGCGTGGATCACGAGGTCGCCGGCAAAGGCTTGGCTGGCGAGGAACGCGAGGGCGACCGCGAGGCAAAAAAACTTCTTCATGGTTCCGAGCCTAGATGGCGAAATTCCGCGTGGTCAACCGCAAAGCCGAAGGCGAAGCGTTCACTGGTCAGCGCGGAATTATTCTGTTAGGTAGCGGGCCATGCCTGCCACCGCCGAGTTCCAGCACACTCTCGCCAAAACCGCCTCGCTCAGCGGCACCTCCCTCCATACCGGCGCCAAGGTCTCGCTCAAGATTCAGCCCGCGCCGCCGGAAAGCGGAATCAAGTTCAAACGGAAAGATCTGCCGGATGAGCCGACGATCGATGCCTCGATCGCGAACGTGAAGACAGTCGAGCGAGCGACGACAATCGGAGAAGGCTCGATGCGGGTGCACACGGTCGAGCACGTCCTCTCGGCTCTCTGCGCGCTCGAGGTGGATAACGCCATCATCGAGATGGACGCGAACGAACCGCCGATCGGCGACGGGAGCGCGCTCGGATATGTCGAGGCGATCCGCAAAGCCGGGATCGTCGCGCAGGAAGCGCCGCGGCATTTTTTCCACGTTCGGGAGCCGATCTCAGTGGAATCGAAGAACGGTTCGCTTCTCGTCCTTCTGCCTGACGAAGAATTCCGCGTCTCCTGCACGCAAGCGGGACCGGAAAACCGCTTTACCCAATTCATGACGACGACGATCACGCCCGCGATCTACGAGCGGGAGATCGCGCCGGCGCGAACCTTCGTCTACTACGAGGACGTGCAGGCGTTGATGGAGAAGAACCTGATCAAAGGTGGAAGCCTGGAGAACGCCATCGTCGTTAGAGGAGAATCGGTCCTGAGCAAGGAACCGCTCCGGTTTCAGGATGAATTCGTTAGGCACAAGATCCTCGACATCATCGGTGACCTCGCGCTTTTCGGACGCGCGATTCGCGGGCACGTCGTGGCGGTGAAGCCCGGGCATGGGATCAATACGGATCTGGCGCGAGCCCTTGCCAAGGCGCAGGCAGCGACGGAGGCGATGCTGCCGCGGCGCAGTTTCCCGAAGGATGAAGGCGCGCTCGATATCAA
>DASXDC010000341.1:0-2049 GCA_036490855.1 Chthoniobacterales bacterium | reverse complement strand
TTCCGAGCGCGACCGCGATCGCCGCGAGCAGAAGCCCGCGGATCATTGCTTGAATTCGATCTCGGAAAGAAAATAAAGCGTGACCGCGCCGACGATCTGGAGGCTCTCCGGGCTCAGCTTATCCATCGTGTCGGCCGAGGTGTGCCAGGGCGGATAATCAAAATCGATCAGGTCGATCGTCGGGATTCCAACGACGTTAAGCGGCGAATGATCGTCGATCATCCGGTCGTTGAAGTAGGTGAAATGATCGCGCAGCTTGAGCGCGTCGGCGGCGGCGAAGATTCCTTTCGCGAGCTCGGGCGGCGAATCGATCGGGAGCGTGACGTTAAGATCGCGATCGCCGATCATGTCCCAGACGATGCCGCCGAGGTAGGCGTCCGTCTTCTTCGCCTTGCGGGCCTGAGTCGAGAAATGACGGCTCCCGTAGAGGCCATCGGTCGGATTGAATTGCTCGTAGGCTTCTTCGCCATCGAAAAAGATCAGCTCGATATGCGTCGCCAGGTCGGGGTGACGGTTCAAGACGCGGGCCAGCTCAATCATCGCGCCGGTACTCGAGCCACCGTCGTTCGCGCCGACGAAGCGGATCGAGTCGAAAATTTTCGTATCGTAGTGCGAGGCGATGATGAAAGCCTTATCGCGAAACCACTCGCCACGCCGGCGCGCAATCAGGTTGACAAACGCGACCCGGCCGCGCGGCGTCTCGTCGTGGAAGGGCTGCTCGATCACCTGCCAGCCGTTCGCTTTCAGCATCTGCCGAATGTAGGCCCGGGTGTTTTTGATCGCCTCAGAACCGGGGGGACGCGGACCGAAATTCACCAGCGTCTGGACCTGAGCGAGGGCTCTTTCGCCGGAGAATTCCTCCCACGGTTTGCCGCGGCCGACAGTCGGCTGGCAACTCCCGAGGGCGAATGCGCCGAGGGCGAGCAGACCACCGAAGCGGAGGCCGCGCTGGAAGATTTGCTCTTCGTTAGGCATCAGGCGGCAGACCAAGGACGTTGACGACCCGCTCGAGGTCGTCGGCTCCATAAAACTCGATCTCGATCCGGCCGCGCTTTTCGCCGTGATGAATCGTGACCTGGGTCGCGAGATGCTGGCGGAGCCGGTTTTCCAGATCGCTCAAGGCGGTCGAGCTGACGCTCTCGGTCCGGCGCCGGCGGCGCGTCCCGCCGAGCTTCCCGAGATGACGCGCGACCATCCGCTCGGTCGTGCGGACGGTCGAGCTTTGACGCAAAATTTTCTCCGCCAGGAGGCGCTGTTCCTCATGGGCTTTCACGCCTAACAAAACCTTAGCGTGTCCGACCGAGAGCAGATTCTGCACGACCCAAGTCTGGATTTGCTGGTCGAGATCGAGCAGCCGCATCGCGTTCGCGACCGAGGCGCGGCTCTTCCCGACCTTTTGCGCGATCTCTTCCTGGCGCATCCCAAATTCTCCCGCGAGCCGCGCGTAAGCCTGCGCTTCCTCGATCGGGTTGAGGTCGGCCCGCTGCAGATTTTCGATCAAGGACAACTCGAGAACCTCGAGATCGGTCGCTTCCCTAACAATGACGGGCGCCTCGCTCAGTCCGACTTCCTTCGCCGCGCGCCAGCGACGCTCGCCCGCGATGAGCTCGAACTGCCCGTTCACCTGCCTAACGATCAGGGGTTGGATGATGCCGCGTTGCCGAATGGAATCGACCAGCTCCTCGAGCGCTTCAGGCTCAAACTCGCGCCGCGGCTGGAGCGGACTCGGGACGATGCTGGCGAGGCTGATCGACTGCACTTTTTCGCCGGCGCCCGGCTCGGCGGCGCGCAAAGCCGGCGAGACGCTGATCAACGCGCCGAGACCTTTCCCGAGACCAGATTTTGCCATCGCGCGACAGGCTATCGGATGCGCCCGAGCAAAGCAACCGCAAGGGCAGCGGGGTCATAGAAGTGCACCCGCATGCCTACACTCCATCTCTCCATCACTCCAACACTCCACCACCCGATTGCGCCCGCGGAGGCGACCGCGTAGCGTCACCGCCTATGCCGGCCAATGAGACGCGCGTTTTCACTCTCGGACATTCTCCC
>DASXDC010000340.1:0-4087 GCA_036490855.1 Chthoniobacterales bacterium | reverse complement strand
GTGCGACAGCATCGTTTTGCTGATGCTTATCGAGCCCAAAAACGCGCCGTTGCCCGTCAGCCGGATGCTCCCAGTCAATACATTCTCCTCTCTGACATCTTGGAAAAAATGGGGCAGACTGCAGCGGCTAGAGACGCTATCGCGGAAGTCTCCCGTCTCCAGGCGATCGGTCGCAGCTCTCCCGCACTCGCCAATTAAACGTTCTTCCGCCCCGCGCCGAATTGACAGGCGAAGCCGCCCCGATACGATCGGCGACCGCGGCCTATGCCTGCGAAAATCTTCAACGATAAGGAAGTCAATCTCGCGCCGATTCTCGATAAGACCTGTGCTGTCATCGGCTATGGTGCCCAAGGGCGGGCGCACGCGCTTAATTTGCGCGACAGCGGCATTCCGGTCATCGTCGCGCTTCCGCCGAAAAGTCATTCGCGTTTAAGGGCGCGGCGTGACGGTCTTCGCCTAACGAGCACGGCGCGTGCCGTCCGCGAGGCCGAGATTCTTTTTCTTGCCCTGCCCGATACGAAAATGGCGGAGATTTACCAAGCCGAGATCGCGCCTCAGCTGCGGGTCGGCCAGATGCTTCTCTTCGCGCACGGTTTCGCGATTCATTACCGCACGATCATCCCGCGTAACGATATTGATGTCGTGATGGTGGCTCCAAAAGGCCTCGGGCCGATGGTGCGAACGCAATTCCTCGAAGGCAGAGGTGTGCCGTGCGTGATTGCGATCGCGCAGGATGCCACCGGGCATGCTCGCGCCCTCGCTTTTGCCTACGCGAAGGCGATCGGCGGCACGCGGGCTGGTGTGATTGAGACAACTTTCCAAGAGGAAACCGAAGCCGATCTTTTTGCCGAACAGGCTGTGCTCTGCGGCGGGATGTCGGCCCTCGTCGAGGCGGGGTTTTCGACTTTGGTCGAGGCTGGTTATCAGCCGGAGATGGCGTACTTCGAGTGTCTGCACGAGCTGAAATTCATTGTCGATCTGATGCATCACGCGGGAATCAGCGGGATGCGGGCGCGTATATCTGAGACGGCGAAATGGGGGGACGTTTCGACCGGGCCCCGCATCATCGGTCGAGAGGTAAGGGAGGAAATGAAAAGGGTTCTCGATGAGATCCGGGAAGGGAAATTTGCCCGCGACTGGTTGCGGGAAACAAAGTCGGGCCGCAAACGCTACAGACAGCTACTGAAAAAGGATCAAGCTCGCCCGATTGAAAAAGTCGGAGCGCGCCTTCGCCAGATGATGCCGTGGCTCGATGAAAACGAATAGACCGGCTGAAAGTGCTGCGGGATTGCAGCACTCGGCTACCGCGTCTTGAGCGTTATGCGTGCTCAGCGGCTAACGAATTCGCCGCGTCCGATGATTTGAATCGGAGTGGGCGTCGTTAGGATACCGCCGATGATGTAGCTGATCGGCTTCGGGATGGGCGACGCCGAAGTCAGGACGTAGAAGACCACCTTTTTCTGCGCCGATTTCTGCCGCACGATTTGATCCTGATACGGAGTCGCCTCCCGATACGTCACCGGGCCGGCGATCGCCGATGTGCACAGGACCAGTCCGAAGCCAACTGCCACGGACGAGAGCAAGGCACCGCGATGAAGCCAACTGCTTATTGTTTTCATGATATAAGTCTCCGCCTTGCAAGTCGCTCTAGGCAAGGCAAATCTTCGGAATTCTTTTCCGCGAGATTAGCTATTCCTCCCAGAGAAAATGTTGGAGTCGCAACTGCGTCAGGCGGGCTTTTGCCTCGTCGCTTCGCACGCCGCCGACCGCCGCGAGTGTGCGATAAACCGCGACCGCCGATTTCCAGTCGTTGGTTTCCTCGAGAAGATGCGCGGCGTTAAATCCGGCTTTGTAGAACCAAAAAAACTCGTGCTGCACATCGGGTCGCGCGCCTTCTTCCAGCACGTCGTAATAAGTCGTTAGGGCAGCCGCTTTGTCGTTCAATTTTTCCAAGGCCTTCCCTTTTTTGAATTCCGCCTGATTGCGCCAGTGCGCCGGGACGCCCTGGTCGCTCGCGAGTTGCTGGTAGAACTCGATCGCGTGCCGGTAATTCTGCGGATCCTCCGTTCCCATTTCGTAAAAGATGTCCCCTTTGCCGCAGAGCGCTTCGCGGCGTTCGGCCGGCTTGGCGTCATTTTTCAACACTTCGTCGTAGAGCGCCTGGGCCTCACGATTTTTCCCGAGTCGGCGCTCGATCGCCGCCTCTTCATTCCGCGCTGCCCACTTCAGATCGCCGTTCAATTTCACGACCTGATCGAGCAGCGCCAGAGCATGATCGAGCGCGCCTGTCGCCATGCTTTGCATCGCGGAACGGGCGGCAAAAAAGAGCGCTTTTTCCGCCAGCGGCGCTTCCGGTTTTTGCTGTGCGAGCAACTCGAATTGCGTTTCCGCATTGGCGAAATCGCCGCGCCGAAAATAGGCTTCCGCCAGTTTCATCCGCACTTCGCCCGTAAACTGCGAATCGCGATGCTGCTCAAGAAAGCGCGTCGCCGCAGTCACGATCGCACTTTCGCCGGTCGTAGGATTCGCGTCCTCGATCCAGATTTGCAGATAATCCGCACGCTCCACCGCCACTTCGGTTGGCGTTCCTTTGCGCGCTTCCGTGAGATAACGACGAGCCGCTGCGAGATCGGGTTTTTGTTCGTGAAAAGCCAGCTCGGCCAGCGCGACCCAGGCCTCCGACACGCGCGGGCTCTGCGGGAAATCGCGGATAAATTTTTGGAATGTCTCGGCCGCTTTCTTCTTTCCCTGCCCAGCCTGCACCATACCTTTTTCGAGGAGAAGATCGCTCTGCACAGATTGCTTTGTCGGATCGTTCGTGATTTTCCGATAATCCTCCGCAAACTCCGCCGGACGATCGAGCCGAAGCCAGCAAAGGGCGGCATTGAAAAGCGCTGCACTCGCGCCTGCACCCGATCCCTGGGCGAGCTGCTCATAAATCGGCGCGGCCTTCTCGATATCCCCACTCCGATAGTGGATCTGTGCGATCAGCCAATCGACGCGCTCGATAAATTCCGGCGCCACATCCTGCGCCCGCGCGGCCTGCGCGGCGGCGAGAGCAGCATTCCATTCTTTCTTTTCGAAATGCAATCGCGCCAGCTCCAGATCCGCTTCGCCTAACGACGGCAGGTGCAGCGGACTCTCGCGCAATTGCGTGAGCAGCTCGATCGCCTTTTCCCGATCTCCGGCTCGCAGCCGGCTGCGCGCGAAATACCATTGGGCGAGAGACTGCCGGGGCTGGGCGGAATCGCGCATCCAGCGTTCCAGCTCGTTAGTCGAAGGCTTGCGTTCCGTCCGATAGATCTCGTCCAGTCGCGCGAAAATCGCCGGCAATGATGAATCGTCGGGGTGATGGTCGATGAACTCTTCCAGCGCGTCGTCGCCCGCTTCCGGCGTGTGCATTCGCTGGTGCGCCTCGGCCAGGGTGAAGAGGGTCGCGACGAGTAGAGAATGTGAGACGCCCTCAGGTCTTTTTAAGATCACCCCAAGCGTTTCGATCACTCGTTCCGGATGACCCTGCGCCAGGCTTAGCCGGCCGAAGAGAAAGCGCCGCTCGTTCCGTTCGGTCGCAAGTTGAGCGCGAGTCGATCGCAAGAGATGGTCCGCCGCCGTTAGGTCGCCGCGATCGATCAGTAACTGCGCCACCCCTAACTTTGCCCGCGTCGCCCATTGCGGCGTTTCCGCCAGACCGCGCAGGACCTGGATCGCCTCGTTCTCGCGCTTGAGCGCACGCAGCGCTTCCGCCTCGCCAAAGAGGGCGTCGGCGCGGAGGAGCGATTTCGGCCCGGTCGCGACCTTCTCATAGAGAGGAAGCGCCTCCGACCAGCGCGCGAGCGCCGCCAGAGCCTGTGCCCGCCAGAAAGTCGCGTCCGGATTATTCGTTAGGCCAGCCGCATTAGAAAAAATCTCGAGCGCCTCGCCCGGATGGCCCGCCCGGGCGAGCGCCTCGATCAGTTTCGCCTGCGCTTCGGTCTGTTCGGCGAGCGGTGGATCAGTCGCGAGAAAAAGGCGCAGGCGCTCGATCGAAACCTGCGGGACACCTTCTGTCATCGGCTCAAGGGCCGATCGCAAAGCAGGCGTTTGGATC
>DASXDC010000339.1:0-5883 GCA_036490855.1 Chthoniobacterales bacterium | reverse complement strand
CTTGTGATGCAGGGCGCCATCCTTCCCCAACTGCGCTTCCTCCGTCAGACGGCCCGCCGGGTCGTATTTGTAGGCCGTCTTAAAGCGGAGAGTTCCATCCGGTCCAAATACCGTCCCGCTCTCATAACGGCCGAGGCCATCGAGTTTGTAAACGATCTTTCCAGTCTTCTTCCCACTCGCGTTCGTCGTGGTCGCGACTGACTCGCGTTTCCCGCCGTCCACTTGGTAGACGGTTTTCGAGCCGTCGGAATTCATCGTCACGGTTACGCGGACGGAGTCGTCAACCGATTGTGCCCAGATCGGCGGATGGCAGAAGAAAGCACCGAGGAGGCAAAGAAGGATTCGGGCAAACATGGGCGGGGCCGGAAATTTAGAGGGGCGAAGAAAAGCGCGCAAACGGACATTTATTTTATTGACCGCGAAAAAATCGAGTGGTTTAAAGTGGGGTGAAGTGGATTAATCTGGATTAATTCTCCTGCGATGGATTCGCCGCCAACATCTTCAAATTTCTACGCCGGCGAATTTCGTCACCAGATCGACGACAAACATCGCGTCACCATTCCATCGCGCTGGCGACGCAACGGCAGCGCCGAGGAATTTCTCATGGTGCCGGAACCGAACGGCCAGTTTTTGCTCGTCATGCCGCCTAACGAATTCGAGCGGCTCGGCGCCGCCGCCGAAAAAATCCCCGGTGTCTCGGCGCGCGATCTCCGGATTTACCTGCGCCAGCTTCATTCCCAGGCGCAACACGGTGCGGCTGACAAACAGGGCCGCCTCCTCTTGCCCGATGAACTTTGCAAGCAGCTGGAATTGAAAGGCGAGGTCGCGCTCGTCGGAGGCCGTGGCCGCTTTGAGATTTGGAATCTGCCCCGTCGGAAACGCGCCCACGCCGATGAGCACCCGACCTATCAAGCCGTGGCCAACCTGGTTGGGCTGTGAGGAACAAGTCGCGATGAACGGATTGTTATTTGAGCGGCCGATCCGGTTCGCGAGCGGACCGCTGCTCGTCGAGGAGGAGGCGCACGATATGGATGACATCAGCTATCACCGTCCAGTCTTGGCCGCGGAGACGGTCGAGCTGCTCACACCCCGCCCCGGTTCTTTGATCGTCGACGGGACCTGTGGCGGCGGCGGCCATACTGAGGCGATCTTGCACACCGGCGCGGATGTCCTGGCGCTCGACCAGGATCCCGACGCGCTCAAATTCGCAGCCGCTCGCCTAACGAACTTCGGCGGCCGCGTCACTTTGCGGCGGGCAAACTTTCGCGAGGCCGGCGCAGTCCTGGACGCTCTCGGGATCAGGCAGATCGGCGGAGCGCTGCTCGATCTTGGCGTCTCCTCGCGACAGTTGGAAAATGCGGAACGCGGCTTCAGCCTGATGCGGAATGGTCCGCTCGACATGCGGATGGACCCTCGCCGTGAACTGACGGCGGCCGACGTCGTCAACAGCTATCCGGAAGACGATCTCATCCGGATTTTCCGCGAGTTGGGAGAAGAGCCGGCCGCGCGACGGATCGCGACTCAGATCGTGAAGATGCGCAAGGAAGCGCCGATTCGCGAGACGCTTGCTCTCGCCAAGGCCGTGGAAAAAATCGTCGGCCGCCACGGTCGCCGCCATCCTGCGACCCAGATTTTCCAAGCCTTGCGCATGGAAGTGAACGACGAGCTTGGTGCGCTCGCGGAAGGCCTCGTCGCCCTAACGAACTATCTCGAGCTCGGGAGCCGCATCGCCGTCATCACCTTCCATTCCCTCGAAGACCGGATGGTGAAGAATTTTTTCCGCGAGCGCAGCCGCGAGTGGCTCGATCGGCCGGAGTGGCCCGAGCCGCGGCCGAATCCCGACTATTCACTCAAGCTCGTGACGGCCAAACCGGTCGAACCCGACGCCGTCGAACAAAGGATCAATCCTCGGGCGCGGAGCGCTAAGCTGCGCGTCGCTGAAAGGATCGGATGAATCGCCGCCGCCATCGCAAGAATCTCAACCCAATCGACGCCCCGGGCCTGGTGCGTTGGATCGTGATCGTCAGTTTCCTCGCCGCTACCGGCCTGAGTTATGTCTACCTGTCCCTTCAGCTCCACCATCAGGGCGTTCAGCGTCGCCAGCTTGAACAGGACCTGATCGTGACCCGAACGGAGAATGAGGATGCGCGGGTGCAAATTGCCGCGCTCACTTCCCGCGCCGCCCTCCAACGCCGGATGAAGGAAGGGAATCTGAAAATGATTCCGATTGCGGAACAGAATATCGTTAGGCTGAACGCCACTACCTCCCGTCCATTAGGCGAGAACGACGTCCGGCCGGTCGCGAACCGGGGAGACACGCCATGAAATGGAGCAGTCGCACTCGTTGCGCTCTCGTCTGCGTTTTTTTTGCCCTCCTCTTCAGCGTTTTTTCCTGGCGCCTGATCTACCTCCAGATGGTGGAGCATAAATACTACAGCGAGCTGGCGGCGGAAAAAAATGTCGGGCGCGATATCATCCCGGCGGAGCGGGGCGCGATCTTCGACGCGCAAAATGAAATCCTGGCCCAGAATGTTCCGGTGGCGACGATCGTGGCCGACGCGACGCTGGTGAATGATACGGCTACGCTCATTCCCATCCTGGCCGAGCGCCTGAAACTTTCGCCTAACGAATTGGAGGAGAAGATCGCGAGCGGGCGCCGCTACATTGTGCTCAAGCGCGAGGTGCCGGAAGAAGAAGCGCGTTCGCTCGAGGCGGAACTAAGAACCGCCAGGCTGCGCGGCATTCGCTGCGAACGCGGCACGATTCGGGTTTATCCAAACGGTCCGATGCTGTGTCACGTCGTTGGTTTCACTGATGTCAATCAGCACGGCATTCAGGGCGTCGAAGCCTCGATGGAACAATATCTGCGGGGGGAGGACGGTTATCGCTACATCGAGCGCGATGCGCAGGGTCGCGAAATCGTCCTCTATCGCGGTCTGGAGCACGCGCCGCGCAATGGTTTCCAGGTCCATCTCACGATCGATCTCCACCTCCAGACGATCATTGAGAACGAACTCGACGATGCCGTCCGCCAATATTCGCCGGAAAAGGCGACCATCATCCTGATGCGGCCGCAGACCGGCGAAATTCTTGCGATGGCGAATCGGCCTAACTATGACCTCAACCTGCGCTCCGAGGCCAAACCGGAGCAGAAGAAAAACCGCGCCATCATCGACATGATGGAGCCCGGTTCCACCTTCAAGATCGTCACCGCCGCCGCCGCCTTGAATGAGCAAAAAGTCCGGCTCGACTCGATGATCTATTGCGAGAACGGCGTCTGGAATTTCGGCGGCCGACCGCTCCACGATCACGGTCACAAAGGCTACGGCGAGCTTTCCGTGCAGGACATCCTGGTGCACTCGAGCAACATCGGCGCGGCCAAGATGGCGGTCATGCTCGGTGAGCAGAAATTCTACGAATACATCCGCCGCTTCGGCTTCGGCGATCGCACCGGGATCGAATTGCCAGGTGAAATCGGGGGCGTGATTCATCCGCCGAAGACCTGGAGCAAAATCTCCATCACGCGTATCCCGATGGGACAGGAAGTCGGCGTCACGCCGCTGCAAATGATCGTAGCCATGTCCACGATCGCGAACGGGGGCAAGCTCATCCAGCCGCGGATCGTGAAGTCGATCGTCGACGACCAGGGGAATGCGATCAGCGTCCTCCGGCCTACCGTCGTTAGGCGAGTGGTTTCTGCCGAGACTGCTTCCCGGATCGCCTACGCATTGCGTGGCGTGGTGAGCAAACGCGGGACCGCAGCGGAAGCGGCCGTGCCCGGTTTCACCATTTCAGGCAAGACCGGAACCGCGCAAAAGGCCTCGCCTAACGGCGGCTACGAACCGGACAAATACGTCGTTTCTTTCAGCGGTTTCCTCCCCTCGGAAAATCCCGCTTTTGTCGGCCTCGTCGTGCTCGACGACGCCCACACGAAGGACCCGAATCTGAATTATGGCGGGACGGTCGCTGGTCCGATTTTTTCGCGCGTGGCCGAGAAGGCGGCGCGCTATCTCGATCTTGAGCCGCATGAGGAAATTGAAACGCAAGCTCCGGCTGGACGAGTCGCCTTAACTAATGCCCGTTAAAGTGCCGCGCCTCGCGTGTTCACGCCTCATGCAGCTCAAAACTCTCGCGGAAAGCATCCCAGTCCGGGAAATCCTTGGTCCACTCGATCGCGAAGTCGACGGCATCTTCTACGATTCGCGACGGGTGCAGAAGAACGGACTCTACGTCGCCGTCCGCGGGGCTCATTTTGACGGGCACAAATTCACCGAACAGGCGATCGAGAGAGGCGCGTCGGCGATCGTGGTGGAACGCCCGGAATCGCATTCTCGTGCGACCTCCATCGTCGTGGAGGACAGCCGCCTCGCCCTGGCCGACCTCGCGTTTACCTTTTACAAAAAACCGGCGCTGCGTTTGAAGCTGGCCGGGGTCACCGGGACGAACGGCAAGACAACGACCACCTTCCTCATCAAGCACATCTGCGAAAATGCCGGACTGCGCAGTGGGCTCATCGGCACCGTCCGCTACGAAATCGGCGAGCGGGTTTTGCCCGCGACGCGGACCACGCCGGAATCGCTCGACCTGCAGGAATTGCTCGCGCAAATGGCAGGCGCAGGCTGCAAGGCGGCGATGATGGAAGTCTCCTCTCACGCCCTCGCTCAGGAACGGACCCGCGGCCTGGAGTGGGACGTGGCGGTTTTTACAAACCTGACCCAGGACCATCTCGATTTTCACCAGACGATGGCGAATTACTTCGAGGCCAAAGCCCGCCTCTTCGACGGCCTAACGAGTCAGCCTAACAAAAAGCAGGCGACGGCCGTGATCAACCTCGACGATGCCTACGGCGAAAAGCTCGTTGCCCGGCTCGGAGACGCCGTCCCGGTCGTGACCTACGGCATGAGCGCACGGGCCGATTTTCGTGCCTCAAATTATCGAGCGGAGTTCAGCGGCACCTCCTTCCAGCTCGATGCCCGCGGCAGGATCTATCTCGTGCGCGTGCCGCTCATCGGGCGCTTCAATGTCTCGAACGCGATGGCCGCGCTCGCCGCCGCTAATTCGTTAGGCATCAGTCTGCGCGAAGCCGTTCTCAGCCTTGCCAAATCTCCCCAGGTCCCCGGCCGGCTCGAAGCCGTTCCTGTCAGGCGTCAGTTCCAGGTCTTTGTCGACTACGCGCATACGCCCGACGCGCTCCTCAATGTTCTCCGGACCCTGCGCGAGCTCGCGCCGCGCAAGCTTATCGTCCTCTTCGGTGCGGGTGGCGACCGCGACAAACAGAAGCGCCCGCTCATGGGCCGGGTGGCCGATCAGAATGCCGACTACAGCATCATCACCTCCGATAATCCGCGGAAGGAAGATCCGCTCGCCATCATTGAGGAAATAAGAAAGGGATTTCGTTCGAGTAATTTTGAATCTGTTCCCGACCGCACGGAGGCGATCGCGCGGGCCATCGCCCTCGCCCAGCCGCGCGACATCATCCTCATCGCAGGGAAAGGGCACGAGACCTATCAGGAATTTGCCGATCATACGATCCCGTTTGACGACCGCCAGATGGCGCTTCGCGCGCTCGAGAATCGCCCGTTGGAATTCTAACTCATGGACCCGCTTTCCATTGACCAAATCGCGCAGTTCGCCGGAGCAGAGCGCCAGAACGGCCGCGGCGAAATGCTCATCACTCACCTCAGCACCGATTCGCGCACGACGCGGCCGGGCGATCTTTTCGTGGCTCTTGCCGGCGATAACTTCGACGGGCACAAATTTGTCAACGACGCCTTCGTCCACGGTGCCGCCGGGGCGATCGTGGAGCGGAAATGGAGCGGCAAAACGCCGCCCGATTTCGCGCTCATCCGTGTCGCCGACACCCTCGTCGCCTATCAGCAGGTC
>DASXDC010000338.1:0-11119 GCA_036490855.1 Chthoniobacterales bacterium | reverse complement strand
TTCCGGGCGCGCCGAGGTCCCGGGGCGGCCGTTGCTGTATGAGACGACGCAGTTTTTTCTCGAGCACTTCGGGCTGCGCAATCTCGATGAATTGCCAAATGCCGAGGAACTAAAACGCCGCGAGCTCCCGACCGCGCCGATTCCCGAGCCGACCCCGGCGCCGACGGACGAGGAAGCGAAGGCAACTGCCGATGAAGCGGAAACGAGCAGCACCTGAGCGGCTCGGAATTGCTCCGCAGCGAATCGCTGCAATTCACTTCTCGTTAGGTAGCACGCTTTCCCGCAGCCAAGCCGGCTCGCCTGGCCGCGAGAGCGGCTTGCATTTAGCGCGGTGAACCGCTCGGATACGGGCTCGGAGTCGTGTTTGATCCGGAGCCGTAGTTTGAGCTGCTGCTGGTCGCGGGCGACATGCTCGTGCTCGGCGAACTGTTGCTGTTGTTCGCGCTCTGTTGGTTGTTGCGCGAGCCGAGCTCCTCGCTCGTGAGCGTGTCCGGGAACCAGATGACGTCGTAGTAGGTGAAGATCGGCTCTTCCGCCGTCCGGTTCGAAAGATTCGAGAGGTCGTTCGGGTTAAACTTCGGCGCGCTCGCCAGCTTTTGCTTGCTCGTGTTGAGGACAAAGTGCGGCGTCTGACCGTTGCTGCTGGTGCTGGTGTTGGTGCCGGCGCCGTTCGGAGCGGCATTGAGCGCGTTCCACGGGATCGCAACCTTCCGGCTGCCCGTGCTCAAAACCGCGTAACGGATGTGACCGGTATTGGCGTTGACGACGATGTTGCTGATCGTGCCGAGGTCTTCGCCCTGCTGGCTTTTCACATGGCAGCCGGTGATTTTCGAACCGAGGACGAGTTGACTTTCACCGGTGTTGGTGCCCGTGTTCGTGCCCACGTTGCTGCGCGTGTTGCTCCCCATGTTCGTGCCAGTCTTCGAGGCGCCGTTCATGTAGCTGCCAGTGGTCGGGCTTTCGCCGGGGCTGCTCGTCGCGGTTGTTTGCGCGGAAGCGCTCGTGGCGCAGAAGAGTGCGGCGCAGACGCAGGCGCCGGAGAGGAGGAGTCGAGGTTTGAATCGTTTTTGCATGTTAATTCTTTCTTTCTTTGAGTTGAAGTTGGCCGTCCCGTGCGGGCTCGACGAGAGCCGCCGGATGACGGGTTCATAAATAAGTTCGCGCCCGCGCCGGCGACCGTTTGTCGAACTCCGCCCCTGCGGTCTCCTCCGGCGATAACCTAAACCCGCCTCGATCCCTTTTGTAAAAGTTGCCTAACGAAAAGTGCGATGCGCCATTGACTTCCGGAATATTTCCTGAACGCTCTGGACGATAAGTCGGTGAAGATGAACCGAGAACGGAAACCCTCGCCGGCCAGCTAATCGCAACCGCAGATCAGAAGTAACTACGCATGAAAAAATTTGCCTTTGGATGTGGCGGCATTCTTCTCGTCGTCGTCTTTATCGCCGTGATCGCGGCGATCGCGCTCGCCGGCAGTTACAACCGGCTGGTCAAGCTCGATCAAAGCGTTAACCAATCGTGGGCGCAGGTGCAGAACGTCTATCAGCGGCGCGCCGATCTTATTCCGAATCTGGTCAATACGGTGCAGGGCGCGGCGAATTTTGAAAAATCCACTCTGATCGCGGTGACGAATGCCCGCGCCAGCGTCGGGCGCGTCCAGCTCGATCCAAACAAGGCGCCGACTGATGCCGCGCAGCTCGAGCAATTCCAGGCGGCGCAAGGCCAGTTGAGCAACGCGCTCTCACGACTGCTCGTCGTGACGGAGAATTATCCGCAGCTGCGCGCGAACGAAAATTTCCAGCAACTGCAGGCGCAGATCGAGGGAACAGAGAACCGCATCTCAGTCGAGCGCGGAAATTTCAACACCACTGTGCAGACCTACAACACCGCCGTGCACAGTTTCCCAACGAACTTTTTTGCCGGCATGTTTGGCTTTCATCCGCGGCCCTTCTTTAACGCTCAGCCCGGAGCGGAAAAGGCGCCGACGGTGAACTTTAATTTCGACAACGGCACGCCAGCCACGGCACCGGCCGCACCGACAGCGGTGCCGGCAGCGATGCCCTAAACGCCGTTCGTCATCCTGAACGGAGTGAAGCGAAGCGTAACCCAGTCGAAGCATCCCGGGGAGCAACCGGAAAGGGCTCGTCGCGCAGCTGCCTCGCCCCGCGGCATTCTGGGTTATCGCTGCGCTGCGCTCGCGACGGTTTTTCTTTTTCTCGCGATCGCCGGACAGGTCGCGGCGGAGAAAATTCCCGCGAAGCCGGCCGGCTATTTCAACGACTACGCCAACGTCGTCGATCGGCAGACCGCCCTGCAATTAAACGAGAAGCTCGCGCAGTTTGAGCGGGAAACTTCCACGCAACTGCTCGTCGCCGTTTACCAGACGATGGAGAGCGACTCCGACGTCGCTGATTACACCCAGCGGGTCGCGCAAACCTGGGGCGTCGGACAGAAAGGGCACAACAACGGCGCCGTCCTTTTCGTCTTCGTTCATAACCACCAGATGTTTATCCAGACTGGCTACGGTCTCGAGGGAGCGCTTCCCGATGCGACCTGCTTCGACATCACGCACAACGTCGTCGCGCCGCACTTCAAGCAGAATGATTACGCCGGCGGCCTCGAGGCAGGAGTGAACGCGATGATGCAGGCGGTGCGAGGCGAATACAAAGGCAGCGGCAAAACGCACAAGGAGGCAACCAAGGGAAAGGTGCAGGGTTTCCCCTTAGGCGCGATCATCGTTGTCCTCATCGTGATTTTCATCATCATGTCGCGCTTTCGCCGAACGGTGCGTCGCGGCTACGGCTACAGCGGCTGGGGCGGCCCGTTCATCGGCGGCTTCGGCGGCGGCGGCTGGTCGGGCGGCGGCGGCGGCTTTAGCGGTTTCAGCGGCGGGGGCGGAAGCTTCGGCGGCGGAGGCGCTGGCTCGAGCTGGTAGAAATTCGCGATGCGAACAAAAGCTTTCGTCGATCAGCTTGAGCATGAACGGATTGTCCAGGCGATCGGCGCAGCGGAAAAGAAAACCTCCGGCGAAATCCGGGTTTACATCAAACGCGGCGAGATCGACGACCCGGTCGCGGCAGCCCGCGAGCAATTTGAAAAGCTCGGGATGACCGCGACCCGCGAGCGCAACGGCATCCTTATTTTTGTCGCGCCGCGCTCGCAGAAGTTTGCCGTCCTCGGCGATCAGGGAATTCACGAACGTTGCGGCGCCGAGTTTTGGCAGCAACTCGTCGGCGCGATGCAGCAACATTTCCGCGCGCAAGATTTTACTGACGCTGTCATCCACGCGATCGAGCGAACGGAGGAACTGCTTTCCATTGAATTCCCGCGCCAGCCAGACGACCGCAACGAATTACCGAATGAGGTCGAAACTGGATAGGCACATCGGCGCTTGTTGATCTTCGTAGCGGTCCGAGCGTTAAAACCTTTTGAATAAAAGGTACGCTTGTGTCGAGTGAACGGAAGGTTGCCATGGAGGGCGCTTTTCCTTGAACCGGAAGCGCGCCTCGGATCCAGAGTGCCGAGCGGTTCTGCTCGGCACTCTTGATCGATTACGATCGCGAGCAGAAGCACGAGGGGAAGAAGGAACGCCCGGCACTTGCAAAGCGGGCCTGATAGTGTTCATTCCACGTCCCGCTGCGAGTTTTTGAATCGTTGCGCCGTTGGTCCCTGGGTTTCCGTCGCTTGACTCGAAACCGCGCTCGCCAGGGGGAACCCGGCGCTTTAGGAGATCCCGGAAAGTAGAAGGCAGAGACCGGACAGATTCCGAAATCCGCGTTCCGCAATCCGCATTTAAACCATGTCAGTTCGTTACGGTCGTTTTGAAATGCCCAAGACCCTCACCAAAGATGAGGCGTCATCTACAGATACCTACGGCAAGTTTATCGCCGAGCCCTTCGAGGCCGGCTACGGTCACACCGTCGGAAATTCGCTGCGCCGGGTCCTGCTGTCGTCGCTCGAAGGCGCCGCCATCACCGCCGTGAAAATCAATGGCGCGCAACACGAATTCGGCACTTTGCCGGGAGTGGTCGAAGATGTGACTGACATCGTGCTCAACCTCAAGCGCATCAAATTCAAGGCCACCGATCACGAAGCGCGCAAACTGTCGCTCAGCGTGAACAAGGAAGGCGAAGTGACCGCGAGCGACATCCAACTTGTCCAGGGTTATGAAGTTCTGAATCCGAAGCAGGTTATCTGCACGCTCGATAAGAAGCATAAGCTCGATGCCGAGCTCGACGTTCGGGTCGGCCGCGGTTTCGCCACCGGCGACGAAAACAAGCGTCCGGATCAGGCGATCGGCATCATCCCGATCGACTCCATCTTTTCACCCGTCACCCGGGTGAAGTATTCAGTCGAAAACACCCGCGTCGGTCAGCGAACCGATTACGATAAGCTCATCCTCGAAGTCTGGACCGACGGCCGACTGACCCCAGACGACGCTCTCCTGCAAGCCTCCGCCATTCTGCGCCACCACCTCGACGTTTTCGTGAACTTCAATGAAGACGTGATCGAGTTTGACGAAACGCCCGCCGGCGTGAGCGAAGAAAACGTCAAGCTCAAGAAGCTGCTCAACATGAGCGTGAACGAAATCGAACTCAGCGTGCGTGCCGCCAATTGCCTGAACAACGCCAACATCACGACCGTCGGCCAGCTCGCGCAGAAGACCGAAGCGGAAATGCTCAAGTATCGGAACTTCGGGAAGAAATCGCTCAACGAGATCAAGGATAAACTGCAGCAGCTCGGGCTCGGCCTTGGGCAGAAGTTCGATCCGGGTCTGGTCGAGACGCCGCTCAGCGTCGATGGCGCTAATGGTTCGGCGGAAGAAGAGTAATCGTTAGGCAGGAATTCTCGCGGAGAACGCAGCTATGAGGCACCAAAAGAAAACCGTCAAACTCGGACGCACCGCGGAACACCGCAAAGCGCTTCTCGCCAATCAGGTTTGCAGCCTGATCGAGCACCAGCGGATCAAGACCACCCTGGCAAAGGCGAAAGCCGTCCGCCCGCTCGCGGAAAAGATGGTGACGTTAGGCAAGAACGGCTCCCTCCACGCACGTCGGACCGCCCTTTCTGTCCTGCGGCAAAAGGACGCCGTAAAAAAACTCTTCGACGAAATCGCGCCGCGTAGCGCCGAGCGCAAAGGCGGCTATACCCGCATCATCAAACTCGGTCAACGCAAGAGCGACGCCGCCGAAGTAGCCTTTCTGGAATGGGTCGACGCCGCCGAGGTCGTGGTCGAAGAAGCTCCCGCCGGGAAGGGAAAAAAGCGCAAGTCGGCCAAGAGCGAAGGCGCCGCCGAAACGGATACGAAATCGTCCGGCAAAGCGAAAAAGGGCGCGCCTAACGAACAGGAAACTGCGGCGGAAGAATAGTCCGAAGATCGTCCCGGTTTCGGCACGGGCTGATCCCGGTCGCGCTACATGTAGAGGTTTGTGCGGGCCGCTGCCTAAATTCTAACTCGACCTTTTCGTGCGACTTACAGCCGCGCGCGTCGTTTGGCACGACCATTGCGTAAGGAAATGGTGTTCAAGAAAGGATACCATGACAAAGCAAGACCAAAGCAGTTCGTTTCCTCGCGAGAGCACTTACCAGATGCTCGTCGCGTCGGAGGAGAAGGAGCGTACGTTGATTGAGGATTTCGTTTACCTGTTGCTCGTCATAGCGACGGCAGTCACGATCTTTCAATTTGGGCGCGAGCCGGTGCGCTTCGCCGATCTCGGCCAGCCGGCGGTGCAAAAGGTGGCGCTCCTGTAGAAAGCTTCCCAGCGTCTGCGAAAAACGGAGGACCGCTTAGATCCGCAATCTTGTCAGGCTCCAGTTCACGCTGCCGTCATTCGCGATTTGCATGCTCGCCACACTCGGCGGCGCGCCGCGATTCGGCCGTGTCACGCAACCGGGGTTGAGGAAAAGGACACCCTCCCTCCGCTCGTTCCGCGGCACATGGGTGTGGGCGTGGAGCAGGACGTCGATCTTCTCCGGCGGCCGCGAGGGTGGAATGTGCACGAGCCGGAAACAAACGCCGTTACGTTTCAGGTCGACAACCAGCGGCCACTCGGGGTTGCTGTCGCAATTGCCACGCACGAGCGTGAGCGGCGGCCCGAGCTGCTCCAGCCTAACGACTAGAGCCGGATCGCAAACGTCGCCGAGATGCCAGATCTCATTCGCGTCTTCCGCCAGCTTCTCCAGATTTTCCGGCAGATGGTCGTGCGTATCAGCGAGAAGAAAAATTCGCAGAGCGGGCATCGTCGTTAGTCTTGCACAAAGGAGGGTCCGCTGACAAAAAACGGCGCGCGATCAATTTCCCCCTGCGCTCTTTGCGTCCGCCGTCCGAGGCGCTACTGTCAGGGCCTGTGTCTTTCAACAACTTCGGGCTTTCCCCGGAAGTCGTGCGGGGCACCCAGGCGATGGGCTTTGCCGAGCCGACGCCGATTCAACTCCGCGCGTTTCCAATCATTTTATCCGGCAAAGATCTTATTGGCACCGCTCAAACCGGCACTGGTAAGACGGCGGCTTTCGCCCTGCCTATCCTGACTCTGCTCGCCCGGCACGGCGCTTTTCGCTGCCTTGTGCTCGAGCCGACTCGAGAGCTTGCGGCGCAGGTCGAGACGGCCTTTCGCGATTACGGCCGTTTCACTGACATCGAAGTCACGGTCGTCCATGGCGGCGTCGGCTACGGGAAACAACGCGACGATTTGAAACGTGGGATGGATGTGGTCGTGGCAACGCCGGGGCGGCTGCTCGACCATGCTGAGCAACGCACGATCGATTTCCGCCATGTTAACATTCTGGTGCTCGACGAAGTCGATCGCATGCTCGACATGGGGTTTCTCCCCGACGTTCGTCGCATCGTTAAAAATATCACGACCGATCGACAGACGCTGCTTTTTTCCGCGACCTTACCGCCGGAGATCGAGCGCCTCGCGGCCACCGTCCTGCAAGAGCCCGAGACGGTTGAGATTGGTGCGCGGCGTTCGCCGGCCGAAACCGTCTCGCATGCCGTCTATCCGGTGGCAGCCGAGCAGAAATTCGATCTCCTCATGGCGCTGCTCGAGCGTACTAACTACGATAGCGCTCTCATCTTTTGCCGGACAAAACATGGGGCCGACCGCATCGCGCATCAGCTTAAGATCGGCCAGCACTCTGTCGCGGTGCTCCATTCCAATCGCACTCAGCGCGAGCGGATCGAGGCGCTGGAAGGATTCAAGAGCGGCAAATACGAGGTGATGGTTGCAACCGATATCGCGGCTCGCGGACTCGACATTGCAGGCGTTAGCCACGTCATCAACTACGACGTGCCGGAGCACCCGGAAGACTATGTGCACCGCATCGGCCGGACGGGACGTGCGCAGAAAGTCGGCGATGCTTTCACGCTCATGAACGGCGAAGAACTGCCAGCCCTGCAGGCAATCGAACGCTTCATCGGGCAGAAAATCCCGCGCCTCAAGATCGAGAATTTCCCCTACATCTACACCGTGCTCTTCGAGCCGGAATCGGCCCTGAGCGGAAAGCGCGCGATCGGCGGCGGCCGGACGCATCGTGGCTATTCCTTTGGTAGGCGGCGTCGTTAGGCTAACGAATTGAGCACGTTTCGAGGCTCATTCTGTGAAGAGCTCGATCGCGTCGATCAGTGATTCGGCAATCGACTCCTTCGAAATCCAGCGCTGCAGACCGTCGCCGGCGGCTTCGTTCTGGCCTGGCGCCATGAGAAAGACCTCAGTTCCATCGAGGCGCATCTTGGTCAGGATCTCGAAGACGGACGTGTCGCTGCTGATGACGGCGTATTCGCGCGAGGAAATTTCCGCGAGGGTAATTGTCTGGCGCGGTTTGCGCACCGCCTTGAGCGCAGCCGTCATCGTAATGACGCCGGCGATTTGTTTCCCCTCCGCCACGACGAAACAGGCATCCTCCGGATACGACGGGAGCATGATCGCAAGCTCCGGCAGGGTCATGGTAGCCGGCAGCCTCACGACCCCGGCGTGCTTCAGGTCGCGAGCCGGTTTCATGTATTGGATGTTCGCCTGCATCGCGCTCGGCATACGATGGCCGCGGCGCGTCAATTTGAGAGTGTAGATGCTTTCGTTCGAAATCATCTTTCTCACTCCGTAGGCGATCGCGACCGTGATCGTCATCGGCACGATCACGCCGTAATCGAGCGTCATCTCGAAAATCATCACGATCGCTGTGATGGCGGCTCCGGTTGTTCCACCGACGATGCCCGCCATTCCGACCACCGCAAAGGCAGCCGGGCTGATCTCCGTCCCGGGAAAAATCCGCTGAAGCAAAATCCCATAAGCGCAACCAAGCGTCGCCCCGAGGAAAAGCGCCGGTGAAAAAACGCCGCCGGAGGCGCCGGAACCGAGCGTGAGGGAAGTCGCGAAAAGTTTCAGCGCGAAAAGAAGCAGGAGCAGCCAGAAGGAGTTCAGCGTGCCCGAGAGCACACCTTGGATGGTGGCGTAGCCGACGCCTTCGATGTGATAAGAACCGGTCTGCCGCAAGAGCACATACATCAGGATACCGAGCAAGAGCATCCCACTCATGTGCCGCAGATACGGATTCCGAATCTTATGATCGAAGAAATCCTCGAATGCATAAATCGAGCGGATGTAGAGGACTGAGACCAGACCAATTAGTAAACCGAGCCCGACGTACGCGATGAGCAGCGCCGGGTGCGTGAGGTGGAAATAATCCAGCCGCAATTGCGGGATGGCGAAAGCTGGATTCGGACCGAAAAAATAGCGTCCGACATAGCTCGCGCTCGCGGTCGAGATCACCACCGGCACGAGCGTCCAGACGCTGATCTCATGCAGTAAAAGTTCGGCCGCGAACAGCACCCCACCTATCGGCGTATTGAAAGTCGCCGCGATGCCCGCGCCGGCGCCCGCTGCGATCAAGGTCGTGCGCTGCCAGGCCGGGATGCGCAGCCATTGCCCGACAGTCGAACCAAACGCCGAACCGATCTGGATGATCGGACCTTCGCGACCAACGGAGCCGCCGCTGCCGATGGAAAGCGCGGATGCGAGCGACTTCACCACTGCCACCACCGGCCGGATGATGCTTTTATTGTAATAGATCGCGTCCATCACTTCCGGGACGCCGTGGCCGCGCGCTTCCGGCGCGAAACTTTGCACGAGCCAGGTCACGCCGATCGCGCCGATCACCGGCACGAAAATGATCAGCGGCCCCCAGGGACTCGGCGCCGTGTGCACATTCGCTTCGTAGAAAAGCGAAATCTGCCCGAGGAAAAAGAGATTATGAAAAAATGCGATCATCCCCCGGAAGACGACCGCGCCACAGCCACCGACAAGTCCGATCACGACCGAGAGGAGCCAGAAACGGAGCGGAGAAAGCGCTACCTTCTTCTTCGCGAGGACCTCGCCGGCCGCGGCCGTTGTGACTGTGGAATGGGCGAGCGGCTCAACCACGGCGACAGAATCTCATCCCTTCGAAAATGACCGGTTGAGCCCGAAGCGCAACTGCCACGCCCTCCTCCCTCCATTGACGCCTCCCCGCGCAATGCGCGAGACTGCCGCGATGGAATGCCCGATGAACAACGGTCGATCGGCGCAATACTACGGCGACTATCTTGGAATCGAGCGCCTGCTCGAGCTGCAAAAACCGCTGAGCCTGCGCGAGGGAAAACTGATCGCGCACGATGAGATGCTCTTCATCATCATCCATCAAGCCTACGAACTTTGGTTCAAGCAAATCCTGCACGAGATCACGGCTTGCAAGGAAGTACTGAGCAAACCAACAGCCGACGACGACGGACCCGACATGAATCAGGTCGTGCATCGGCTGAAGCGGGTGGTCGAAATCTGGAAGCTGCTCAACCGTCAGGTCGATGTCCTCGAGACGATGACCCCGCTCGATTTCCTTGAGTTCCGCGAGCTCCTCCACGGCGCCTCCGGATTCCAGAGCAAACAATTCCGCGAGATCGAAGCGTCGTTAGGCTTGCAGGTCGAAAATCGTTTCCGGCCGGAGTATTACAAGCACACCGAGTTTGGCGGATTCAATGAAAAGGATTTCGCCGAGATCACGCGCTTCGAGAAACAGCCCAGCCTTCTCCAGTTGGTCGAGCAATGGCTCGAGCGGATGCCCTTTTTTGATCAATCCTTCTGGAGTGACTGGATCGATCAGCCTAACGAGTCGCCCGCCAGCGAAGGCGCGCCCTTCTGGAGTCGTTATCGCGCGCTCTACGAGAGCAGTCTGTCAGAGCGGGACGAAAAGCACGACTTGTTAGGCAAATTCGACGACATCTTTTTCAAGACCGGCTGGGGACCGTTCCGTCCGACCGCGCTCCGGGCCGCGCTCTTCATCATGCTTTATCGGGACGAGCCGCTTTTCCGTCTTCCCTTCGGGCTCCTCAATTCCCTGATCGAAATCGACGAGCAGCTCGGCAATTTTCGCTACCGACATCTGCAAATGGTGCGGCGCATGATCGGGACTCGCGTCGGCACTGGCGGGAGCAGCGGCGAGCAATACCTGCAGGGCGCGGTGAACCGTAATTACATCTTCAGGGAATTGGCCGGCATCATTACCTTTCTCATCGAGCGCTGTCACCTTCCGGTTTTGCCTGAGCGCCTCCAGGGCGCGTTGCGCTTTAGTTTTTCCATTCGTTAGGCGTTAGGGCGCCAGCAGACCGACATACCAGGCGAGGAGACGCTCCCCAAAAAACATCCAGACCAGCCCGCCGAGGGCAAGATAGGGACCAAACGGTATCTTGGCCGACCAGGCCCTTTTTCCGAGCAGGATTGTCGTTAGGCCAACAATCGAGCCGGCGAGCGAGCCGGCGAAGATGCTGCAGAGGACGGCTCGCCAGCCGAGGAAGGCGCCGATCGCCGCGAGGAATTTCAGGTCGCCTCGTCCCATTGCCTCGCGCGGAATTTGCAGTTCGCGCACGATTCCGCTGATCCGGTCGACTTCATCGAGCGCAAAGACTTCTTCGCCGATCGTTAGGCGGTTATAGTGCAACTGCAGGGTAGGAGCTTCAAAGCGCCGGCCATCAACCTCTGCTTCGCTGCAAAGCATCGACATCCGGTCGCTCTCACGTGCGAAATGGTCGCTCCACAATCCGCGTTCTTCCCCGACGACGAACTCCGCGTCGTCCCCCGTCCGCACCCAG